>JAHEGY010000158.1 GCA_024644875.1 Cyclobacteriaceae bacterium | reverse complement strand
AGCCGGTGAACTGGAAAATTATAAGTTGGTTATTCTGCCCAATGTCGCTGCACTTTCGGATACACAATGTGATCAATTGCGTCAGTTTGTTGAGAAAGGCGGAAGTATTATGGCCACCTTTGAAACATCACTGTATGATGAAAACGGAGATCAAAGGAAGGACTTCGGTTTGACCGATCTCTTTGGGGTCAGATACGCCGGCAAGGTGGAAGGTCCTATGAAGAATTCCTATCTGAAAATCAATCCCGAAACTGGATCTGCTTTTTCCAGTCCGGTGCTTGAGGATCTTGAGGATGCTTTCCGCATAATAAATGGGGTATACAGACTGGAAGTAGAACCAGAAGTCGATTTCCCCTCTCCGATCACACTCATTCCATCCTATCCTGACCTGCCTATGGAACATGTATATCCCTTACAACCGGAAACGGATATCCGTGAATTATACCTCAGGGAATCAGGTAAAGGAAGGATAGCCTATATCCCTTGGGATATTGACCGTGCCTTCTGGAATATCATGAGCGTGGATCATGGTAAATTACTGCGTAATGTCTTTAAGTGGGCTCTTAATGAAAGTCCGGTGGTGGAAGTCAAGGGAAAAGGTATTCTGGATATTACCGCCTGGGAGCAGGAAAGATCTGTTACGGTGCACCTGGTAAATTTCACCAATCCCATGATGATGAAAGGGCCTTTCAGGGAATTGCTGCCAGTGGAAGATCAGCTAGTGAAAATTAATATACCTACAGGTAAAAATTTAAGGAAAGTAAAGCTTCTGGTATCGGGACAGGAACCAAACTACAACATTTCAGATAGCAGGTTGGAATTTACTATACCCGGCATTCTGGACCATGAAGTGATCGCATTGGACCTGAGTTGATAACATTGGACCTGGCTCATTCGTATTGGGCCTCAGCTGACTACACCGTATCGGAACTAACCGTAATGGAGTTGAGCTGATAGAATCGAATCTGCTCTTTTCGTATCAGATCTGAGCTTATCGCTTTCGATTTGGCTTGATACAGAGTGTTTTATACTCAGTGTCCTGCCGGATCATAGGACATCCAATCAATTTCCAGTTCATAAGGATGTAGTGGTCTTTCTATCGAATTTGGATTGGTATGAACCGGCCAGTTATCGGTATGCCAGAAATTCAGGCGGTACCGGGATTCATTTTGAGGAATTCCCAATTGCGATCCCTGGTAATCCCACAAGACCAGGGTGTCTGCCGAAACCGGATGGATCATCCACCATCGGATACGGTTTGGATGCCAGTCAAACCCATAGGTATAAAACCGGGCAGAAGCATCGAATCCTTCGAGGGGGGGAATTGTATCAGGCATGTTTTGCATTCCTGTCAGGGGACTTCTTTCCCCCTGGTGCCCAACCCTTGTGGAAGTGCTGTAAATTATTCCTTTGGCCATATTAATGGTACGGCCTATACGTCTTAAAGCACCCCTGGGGCCTGTCCAGGTGCCCACATAGATGACTTCCGGATCTGCCAGAAGCCATTCAAAATCAATTTCACTGAGTCCCTGCTCACGATCCATATGATAGGTAAAATACCCGACTACCGCCCCCACATCCGGCTGAGTCTGCCGTACATCCGGAACTTTAATACGTGCCGCATAGGTGCCGAAATGGGTAAATTTGTTAGTAATGATTTCAGGTCCCCTGCCCGCCCCCGCAGAATCTTCCGGATCGATCTTAAAAGAGAGAATGTTTATGCCAGGATCCGAGGGAGAAATAACACCAAAATCATAAGTAAAATCAGCCCCGATACCGCTGGAATGATGCTGGAAATACTCAGATTGGGATTCATTGAAATCTTCAAAAAAAGCCGTATGGTATGGGTCTTCTTTTTCACAAGCCGTTGATGCCACCAGACAAAACAATGCAGAAGTTAAAGTTTTATTCATAATTTTACAGGTTTACAAAATCTGATTCCAATTCCGAAAATTCATTAATTCAGGTTACCTTACGGGGCAGACGTCAATTTACGATTTAATT
Organism: Cyclobacteriaceae bacterium; assembly: GCA_024644875.1. Taxonomy (GTDB): domain Bacteria; phylum Bacteroidota; class Bacteroidia; order Cytophagales; family Cyclobacteriaceae; genus JAGTVG01. Next base: position 5,987 of record JAHEGY010000158.1, on the reverse strand, counting down.
CTGAAAATTCTCTATTCGCTCCTAATTCTTAATACATCCTTGCCTTTTTTGAATAGTTTTCAGTTGGATCAAGCCGGAAAATCTCACAAAAAGAAATATTAATTCCTTTTTTACTAACTTAGATAGCATCTTTTTAAACAAAAAACAGATCTTATGAAAAGGAATTTTTTAATTGCTCTCATCCTCGTTTTGATGGTTTTAACGATATGCGATTCCACATTAAAAGCCGAAGGATACTGGTTTGACAAAAGCTCGGGATTGGATTCACTCGAAATGGGATATAATGATCCCGGGATGCAAAAAGTGGTTCAGATTGCTATTGTGGTCAGGGATATTGAAGCCGCTGCGAAACACTGGGCTGCACTGCTTAATAAACCGGTACCGGAGATCCGGACGACCAGGCCGGGGAATGAAGTGGATGTAATTTACCGGGGTAAGCCTTCAAACGGACAGGTAAAACTTACTTTTTTCATACTGGGTGATGTTGTAATTGAGCTGCTGGAACCCATCACCGAAGGAACTGCATGGAAGGAGTTCCTGGATGAACATGGTGAAGGCGTGCAACATATTGGGTTTAAGGTGGTGGATGTGGATAATATGTCAGCGGAGTTGGAAAAAGCTGGCTATCCGATTATTCACAAAGGCCGATATGATTCCGACGATGGCACCTATATTTACTACGATACCCAGGATGCCTTGGGTGTAGTTATTGAGTTACTGCATTCCGATGATTAAACAAAAAAATAAAACACTCAACTATGAAAATGTTCTAACGGAAAATATATTATGAAATATGGATGTGAAAGAATTTTTGGATTATTATTATCACCCTCGATATCATGAATCCTTGTAAAAGGTAACCCCGTCCGGTGTGTATTTTGGAAGAGATAAGATTATACTAAAGAATAGAAGTATAATGAAACTGAAAACACTGTTATAAGAAGATTATTTAATAAAGGAAATACACCAAGTAAAAAAACTCCTTTATTAATTAAAAAATGAAATATGAAAAAGATGAAATTACCCTTTGAAAACTAATAAAGGAAGTGGATCAATTAAAAAATTGAAAAACTTAGTGAGAAAAGGAAAATCAGAAATCAATCTTTAATAAATATCAATTATCAACCATCAACCAAAAATGATTATAATATTCTTTCCTTTGCTAAAGATTTTGAGGGTGTTGATTAAAGCGAACGTAAGAATGAGAATGGAAAAAACAGACAGATGAAGGCAAATAATTTTGAAACCTTCGGGCACAACAGTGGAAGTTTACAAAACGCAGATTATGCCCACTACATGAAGCTGGTTTACCATGCAAATCCAAGAGTAAAAAATCTTCAGTTTCATGCCATGATTTCTGCAATTGGACCAAGTTATTCATCTGAAAGATTTAAAAAGATTGCGCAAGGATACCTTCAGCATATGGGATCTGGGAAAAATCCAAACCTCTTCTATTTTCCCGGTGACACTCATAACAACCATGTTTATATGGTTTCTACAAGGATTGACAAGAATCGCAACAAGGTGGATGATTGCTATGAGAAGATCAGGTCACAAAAAGTAATTCAGGAAATCTTAGCTCAAAATATAAACCAGGAAGTTCATTTGGTTTGAAGACTTACATAGTTAGCCTGTATTTTTTAAATGCTGCGTTAGTTGTTAACACATTTAGATAGAGCTGATTTGGAACGTTAGCAAAACAGACACCTTACAACCGGGCGGTAAAACTATATTTCCCTGGTTTTACTCTAAAAGAGCCATTATTGTTTTCAATGTCAAATGCTTTTTGATCACTCAGGTTAACAGCCTCAACTTTAGAATGTATAAATTCATCCGGCAGGATAATGCTTCCAGTACTTGATTCAGGAATTTCAACAATCATGTTGAATGTTTTCTCTTTTCTGTTCCAGTCGGTTACAATCATTCCCTGTGGAGCGTTGAATGAGCACTTAACCCATTGAATATCGCCAACAATTTTTGGTGCTATTATGATATCCTGATAGGCAACAGAGTTCTCTGCCTGATAAATACCTCCTAATCCTGTATAGAACCATTCCATCAGGTGACCCAGCATCATGTGATTATTGGAGACATAAGGCAATGCGCTCCAACTCTCTGTTAGCGAGGTAGCGCCTTTGGTTAGCTGGTACCCATAGCCAGGTCTGTCACTTCGGTTATTCATTTTGTACAGTATATCAGACCTGCCTCTTTCGCTCAATACACGCACCAGGAAATGATAGCCTATATCACCGGATGTCAAGGCATAGTCATTTTCTTCTATGGAGTTGATCAGGTTATCAAAGACTTTTTCGTTGTCTTGCTCAGGCAATATTCCGGTATAAAGTGCCATGGCGTAGGCTGTTTGACTTCCGGTTGAGCAAACAGCGGTTTTGTGATTGTAGTACTTCTTTTGAAAAGCCTCTTTTACTTTTTTTGACAAATCATCATATTTCTTTTTCTCGCTAGCTTTATTCAATAGCTCTGCAACTTTGGCAAGGATCACCAAATCGTAATAATATATGGTAGTCGCAGTAATTGCTTTGGGAGTCAGTTGTGCTTCTCCGGGTCTTTTGGGTCCTAAATCAAACCAGTCGCCCAATCCGTGCGAAAGTATATTATTCCTGGATTTACTGTGAAGATAATCGACATACCTCGTCATCATAGGATAAGCCCTTGTCAAAACCTCAAGATCACCATACCATTTATACAGTTGCCATGGGATAATCACAGCGGCGCTTCCCCATTCGGGTGAATCCCGGAATCCTCCGACGAAAGGAACATATTCCGGAGCAATATCAGGAACCAATCCATTTTCCAGTTGGGAATCCATCATATCCGTTACGATTTTGCTGTACAGTTTATGAATATCAAAATTGTAATGCATAGAGGGGCCGATGAGATAAGTTTGCTCCAGCCAGCCTAGTTTTTCCCGATGGGGGCAATCGGTAGCTACACTGGCCATGTTGCTTTTTATTCCCCACTTAATCAGTTTGTAAATCTCATTAAAAAGAGTATCCGAACAGCTAAATGATCCCACCGAAGGAGAAGAGTTTCGTGTGTGTAGCATTTTAAGTTCTATGATCTCTGTTTTTGGGTCAGCAACTCCGGATTCAATGATCTCAACATCAGCGTATCTGAATCCATAGTAGGTGAATTTGGGTTGCCATTCCTCAATGCCTTCTCCTTTCAGCGTGTATTTATATTGGTAAGGACCGCCACCACTGACCTGCGTGATATCTCCTTCCTGATTAATTAATTCATCCGGGCGGATGATGATTTCTGTGCCTCGATTGCCTTTTACTTTAAGTGAAATGATTCCGGAGGCATTCTGTCCGAAATCGTAGATGGTTCTTCCCGTTTTTGACGTGGATATATCAAGAGTTAAAAACTCATCCATGACTTTTAAAGGGTAGTCATCTTCTGGCACAAGTTTTTCAATCGGATCATCCATTAAAACAGATTTTTGCCATGTTGAATCATCAAATCCATAAGTGTTCCAACCTTCTTGTTCCAGTGTTGCATCATAATCCTCACCTCCGTAAATACTGCTATAGGTAATGGGGGAAGGTGCAACTTTGCAGTGATCATCCGATACAATATTCTGTACCTTACCGTTCGCAAACCTCACCTGGATATTAAAAATTAACTTCGGATAGCCATAGGCGATCACCAGTTTTCGGTAACGTTCGCGATTGATATTATAAAATCCATTCCCTACCAATACTCCAATGGCGTTACCACCTTTTTTTAGCTGTTTTGTGATATCGTAGGTGTTGTAAAGACTTCTTTTTTGATAATTGGTCCATCCGGGAGCAAGAAATCGATCTCCAATTTTTTGATCATTAATGTACAGCTCATAATGCCCTAAGCCACAAATATTAATAACGGCTCTTTTGATTGTATCTTCGATTTTAAAATCTTTGCGAAACATAGGTACTGTTGATCGCTTTAGCGCTTTATCTCCTAATTGATCTCCGTTTCCATGAATGCCAGGTACGACCTGCATGTTATCCGGGAGTTGTTCAAGGGAAATCCATTTGGCACCATGCCAGGGTTTGGGCAGAGATTTTTGGATTGCACTTCCAGTTAGGATATGGAGGATCAACAAGATCCAGACACCTTTTTTCATTTGTTGATGATTTCTTTGCTGTACTTGTAAAAATTAAGTTTGAAGTAAAACTGCATAGAATTGCAAAATACTCAAAATCATTTTTAGGATAAATAGCCGGGATTCAAAATACTTTTCATTCTGTCACCTCGAAGAAGGAGAGGTCCTACCTTTAAGCTGAGCTTACATACGCGACATAATAGAGAAAAAAGATAGAATGAAGTGACAAAATTCTTCGAAATTGAAAATCGTTTTTCGTCCAAGTTATAGGGGGTTGAACCAAAACTGTTTTAACTAACCACCATGTTGCGCTTCTCTTAATCCATAACTTTTATAACTATACATGAAACTAAAACGCTCCTTTATTTAAGTCATTTAGACTTAATAACCTTGACTATCTACGAAAGAGAGCGTCTGATACATTCTTTTAATCAGCTATGAATGCTTCTATGTTACTCCAGATAATATTAGCCCCTCAATATGGGGGATTTTTGCCAATTTGGCTATCATAGATGCTGGTTCAGGTAAAAAAATACCGGATTATTACATAAATTGAATTAGTATTCCGATTAATAGTGCAGTGAAAAATACAAAAAATATATCCTGTACAATCATCCTTATTTTCCTGTCTCTAACATCAGTTTATGGACAAAAATTAGATGAGAAACTAAGATTGTTAAAACCACTAATAAATACGAAATGGGAAGCACAGGAGACACGTTTTGGTGAAGATGCTATAATAAACAGATGGTTTGAAGTCATAGAAGATGGCAAAGCAGTAAAGCGAACAGATACTTTCAAAGTAATCAATGCTACTTCCGTATATCTCTATTTTTGGGATTTTGAAAAGCAGGAGATAGGTGTATTTGGCATCCATAACAATGGGAATTTTGTACATGGACATGTAAAAGAGGAAGAGGGTAAAATATTAATCTATGGTTACGGAATATTTCCAGATAAGAAACTGGAATTCAGGAATACCTATGAATTAAACACAGATGGAAAATTCTTAGATAAGTATTATCGATTTGAAGATAATGCATGGCAATCAGGACATTCATGGGAATTTAATCAGATAAAGGAATAAATGACCCGCGAGATGCCCGTAAATGGAACAATACAAGGATCATATCTTAATTAAATTGAGAACATTTACGCTTACCTATGGATTGCTGATGAGTATAGCAACGATAATGAAGGCGCAGGATATTGAATTCATGAAACGTTCTGGTCCCTATCTTGGAGAACAAAAACCAAAAAATGAACCTTTATTATTTGCCGATGGAATAGTATCTAATGGAAGAGATCATTGCAGCGCCACTTTTAGCCCCGATGGAAAAGAAATATATTGGGAAATAGGAAAAAAAATAGGCTTCACAAAGCTGGAAAACGGATATTGGACCAGCCCCGAAATACTTTCCTTTTGTAAAGGAGATCCCTATCAGTACGGCAATCCATTTATAACGCCAGATGGTGAAAAGCTTTTTTTTACATCATTCCGGCCAGGTGCAGTTTCTTCCGAAAAGGAAAACATCTGGTATGCAAGGAGGACTTCCTCCGGTTGGGCAGATCCTAAACCGGTTAGTGATGTTGTAAATGCTTTGAGAATACATTGGAGTATATCAGTATCAAAATCCGGAACACTGTATTTTCAAGGAAATAGGCTGGACACAAGCGATGAAAGTGGTATCTATTATTCTGAGTTAGTGGATGGCCGTTATATTGAACCAGTAAAAATGGGTCAGGAAATAAACACCCTATGCAATGAAACCTGTCCATATATCTCACCGGATGAATCATTTCTTCTTTTTAACAGGTTTGATCCAATGAATCCCCAAAATTCAGGTATTTTTATTAGCTACAAAGATGAATCAGGAAA
>JAHEGY010000066.1 GCA_024644875.1 Cyclobacteriaceae bacterium | reverse complement strand
TTTCTTAAAATCAAAATGTATCTATATAGTAATTAGATTATCGGAATTGTCAGAAAATCCTCACATGGATGATAGAAAATGAACATATATGTAATATTAATATAAAACATTTGAGCTTTATCACCACAAATAGGAGATAGCAACAGAAATGCCAAAATATAAAATATTGATTTATAAGCAGTTAGAGTAATCTCTTTTTTAAGATTGTCGGAAATACCGACATTGTTGTTCAGATTCCATCTATTTTCAAACCTGTAAACTCCCTATCGCAAATCCCATTTCAACGATTTTCCAAAATAGGAGGAATCAAAATTTTGGATCTTTCGTTTTATTATTCATCCCGCAGTGCATCTACCGGATTTTTAATGGCTGCTCGCCAGCTTTGCCAGCTAACCGTGAGCAGAGCTATGATTATGGCTATTATTCCGGCAAGCGCAAATATCCACCAGCTCAGTTCTGTTTTAGTTGCATAATTCTTCAGCCAATTATTCATGATAAACCAGGCAATGGGACAGCCGATAATAAAGGCAACAGCCACCCAGGTCACAAAGTCTTTATTCAATAAAACCATCACCCGGGATACGGTCGCGCCGTTTGCCTTTCTGATACCAATTTCCTTAGTACGACGGAGAATTGAATAAGTCGATAAGCCCGATAAACCCAGACAGGCTATGATAATGGCAAGCAGCGAACCGGCCAGGAATAATCCGCTGAAACGTTGCTCAGCCTGGTATTGCTCATTGTAGAAATCGTCCATGAAAAAATAGAGGTATGGATTTCCCGGGTAGTGAGCGATCCATATCTTCTCCAGCTCAGAAATAAGTCGGCTTATATCAGTCATTTCGGCCTTTATTGTATAATACAGATTTGCCGGTTGATTGAAGAATCCGATGGGTTCGGGCAATTCTTTTATTGTTTTCTGATTGAAATCCCTGACAATTCCCTTTACAAAAACCATGTGCCTCCCTCCTCTCAGAACTTCTCCTATGGTACTCTCGGCATCGTCAAAACCAAAATATGAGAGTGCTGCTTCATTAAGAATAATGTTGCTTGTATCTTCCATTATGATGGAATTAAAATTTTTACCGGCAACAAAGCTTATACCATATGTATCAAAGAATTGATCATCCACGTAATACATTTCAATTTTCTTTTCAGTATTACGCCCCTCAACAGGAATTCCATAGACACGTGAGAGCGTGATTTCAGTTCCGGGAATACTTGTTGATGAGGTAATATTTTTGACCATGGACAGCGATTTAATGTCATTTTTAAATGATTCCACGCCCCGCATATAGGACTCATAAGAATCCACATTGAGTATCCGCGGCCCATCCAGAACTATTAATCCTTCAAGTTTAAATCCCAGATCATGATGGCGCATAAAATTAACCTGTCGATAAATGGTGATGGTTCCGATAATCAGAATTACAGATACCGTAAATTGGAAAACTACGAGGTAGTTTTTAAGGCGGCCAATCCATCCCGACCCGCCTGGTATCTTCCCTCTTAAAACAAGGCTTGGCGTGAACTGTGAACTATAAATGGCAGAAAGGAATCCGGTGAAAAATGTGCCTGATACCAGCAGAATAAGAAAAAGTAGTATGAGGGTCAAAAAATCAACCTCCAACGGACTTTGCATCGCCTGTCTGAAGAAAGGAAGTAAAAGAAAGACACCGGTGAAGCTAACGACCAGTGCCACCAGGTTCAGGCATGCTGATTCTGTTAAAAACTGGAGAATCAGATCTTTCTTTTGAGCTCCTGATACTTTTCGGATACCCACTTCCTGGGCTCTTTCCACTGAACGTGAAGTAGCAAGATTGAGGTAATTGATAAATGCGATCAGTAATACAAGCAAAGCAATGATCCCCAATGAATTAACATTTCGATAGTTGCCATTTACTTCTAATTCGTTACTCACGGAGGAATGCAAATGAATATCAGTCAGCTTCACAAGCTTATATTCAATCAGAAAGAATGCTCTTTTCATATGATCCCCAATAAAGGTTTCGGGTATCTGCGGCAGTTTGCTTTCCAGGGCCTCCGCATCTGTCTCCGGAGCAAGGAGTAGGTAGGTATAAACCCTTTCGCTAACCCAGGCATTATCCCAATATCTGAGGTTTTGTTGTAACAGGTTTTCATAAGATAACAGGATATCAAACTTAAAATGAGAATTCCGGGGGATGGACTCGACAAGCCCTGTAATTATATAATCTACACCACCATCAATTGTAAGTATTTTTCCTATGGGATCCTCGTCACCGAAATATTTCCGGGCACATTCCTCTGTAATAACAGCATGATCCAAAGACAGAAGGCTGGAATCGGCTACTCCCTGTTTCAGAGGAAATGAAAAAAGATTGAAAAAAGATGATTCAGCATAGAGTAGGTTTCTTTCTTTAATGGTTTCATTCTCATTCCCATCCCCGCGCTTTACAAGACCTTCAGTACGAAAGAAACGCGTGTGATCCAGAACCTCGGGAAAGGCATTCTGTATTTCTTTTCCTATACCATGGGATCCTGAGGCAGAATGTTGTTCAAGAACTTCTTCTTCATACAATAGATAATCAACCCTGTATATATCCTGAGCATTCTTATGAAATGTATCGTAGGAAGTTTCTGCTTTTATCCAAAAGAATATAAGTGTAAACGCAGTAATCCCAATAATTAATCCCAGGAGATTTATGATGAAATATCCCTTGTTTAACATCAGATACCTGATGGTGAGCTTAAGATAGATTCTGAACATTATGTTCGTTTTTCCTCTTCAGTTAAGGCCTGGTTCCAACAGGCCCTGCCTGATATTAGGATTTTACTTCTCAGTTTGGCTTCAGCAACATATAGCTAAGGACAAATTTTATTAATACAATTTAATAATTTAAAACAAAACCAACACATTTATTGGACATACAAACAATCACTGGCACTTATTAAATAAGGACTCTCCTTATTTAAGTTATCCGCCGAATTGTTCAGATAAAAATTTTACTGTTTAATTTTTTTGTTATTTTCTTAAATAACGGTTACCTTTAATTAAGAAAATATGAAATATTTTAAATCTGGGGCTTATGTTAATCAAGATACCTACAAGAGCTTCCTGCCTGAGAAGATCAATCGAGAATGGACTCTTGAGGATATCAGTATAATTACTCTTCTAAGTAAGGCTGATCGCGAATTTGGGAGATTAGATATGTTTTCCGAATACGTTCCAAATATAGACTTATTCATTAGTATGCATGTCTTGAAAGAAGCTACTCAATCAAGTAAAATTGAAGGAACGAAAACCAATATTGAAGAAGCTCTACAGGACAAATCAAACATATCTGAGGAAAAAAGAGATGATTGGGAAGAAGTTCAAAATTATATTGAAGCCCTGAATTCGGCAATTAAAAAATTAAACAAGCTCCCTTTTTCTTCTCGTTTGATAAAACAAACCCACAAAATTCTCTTAAAAGGAGTACGAGGAAAGTATAGAACACCCGGAGAGTTTAGAACAAGCCAAAACTGGATTGGTGGAGTTACGATTTCAGACGCAGCATATATTCCACCCTTTCATATGGAAGTTTCTGCACTAATGGCGGATTTGGAAAAGTTCGCACATAACGAAGAATTTCAGTTCCCGGATCTTCTAAAAATTGCTTTGATACATTATCAATTCGAAACCATACATCCCTTTCTTGACGGAAACGGAAGAGTAGGAAGACTAATGATCACTTTGTACCTGGTTGAAAAGGGAATATTGAAGAAACCAATTCTTTATTTATCCGACTTTTTCGAGAAGAATCGAAACTTGTATTATGAGAACCTGATGAAAGTAAGAATAAACAATGATATAAAACAATGGTTCAAGTTTTTTCTGGTAGGAGTAAGTGAAACTGCGAAAAATAGTATCGATACATTTGACAAAATTTTAAGACTTCAAAAAGAGGTGGATGAAAAACTTCAGAAATTAGGAAGCAGGATGAAAAATGCTAGAGTGGTTATATCTTATTTATATCAAAGGCCTATCATTGATGCTAGTAAAGTTAGTGAAATCACCAATGTGTCAATGCCTTCAGCATATAAGCTGATTGATAAACTTGAAAAACTCAGCATATTAGAAGAGATTACAGGTGGTCAAAGAGGAAAGCAATACCGGTTCACTGATTATATCAATATCTTTAAATAGGAAGACAAATTCTAACACTTTTTATAAGCACTTAAAATGAATTTTTATATTCGACACTAGTAGCAATTAACCGATAAAAGAAATACTGGATTGAGAATCATATAAAATGAGTGAAAATAAAGATAAATGGAATATTGTAGATCCTTATGAGAATTTCTTGGGTTGCCGGGAAATCATTAATGGTTCGCGAATTAATTTTAAACCTGATGGATCGATCAAATTAACAGGAAGGGCTTTAGTCGTTAGAGGATCAAATAAAAATGCCTATAATAAGGTTTTAAGATTCATTGAAACGCAGTTTATACTAAACCGAAATAACGTATTGAAAATGACGAAACTATCAACTTAAATAAGCGTATTTATGAGACTACTTTATATTATAATTTTCGTATTTCTTGCTGTATCAGGAGAATTACTCGCACAAAATAGTTATCGCCCGGGATTATTCTTCAGGGAAGACTGGAAAAAGACACCCGCTGAGATTCCCTTAAATCAGAACCATGTAGAGAATACTGATTTAACTGTTCAATTGTATGGAGCGGGTATGGATAGTTTGAAAAAAAGCCATCATGAAACACCTATTGATGATCCTTATTATGTGTGGTCAGGATTATGTTTAGATAACTGGATGGTTTCATTAAAACACAACACTAAAAATGTAGATTTAACGAAATATGCAAAAATAAAAATTCGTACCAAGCAATCAGGACTGAGAGAACTTAGAATTTCATTAAAACTTGCAAACGGTGATTGGCTGGTTAGTAATCAATCAGCGGGAAGTTCAAAAGACTGGAAAATTACAGAGTTTAATATACAAGATATTGTTTGGCACAAGCTTGATGTAAAAAGAATTAGAGAAACGGGAGTAGCGAACAATCCTGATATTTCGAATGTCGAAGAAATTGGTTTTACAGATTTAATGCCGGGAGGAGAATCAAACGCATGCTCACGTCTGGACTGGATTGAAGTTCATGGAAAACCAATATCAAGATAATATTCTATACCTAAATCATCCGCTTAACCATCAGGTATAAGCTTCAATAAATGCAGATAGCATAATTATAGCTGTAGCTACTGCATTAAATAACACCCTCGCTCCTTCTTAAAATGCTTCTGAACTCCTCGGAGCATCGAAAATCATGTTTGCATCAAAGGCGAGGAATCGTCTCTATGATCTTTGAGGGAGATCTGACCATGATTCAATCAAAATAAACCGGATCATGGTATGTTACAAGTAAAAAGGATTCCACCCAATCAACTTTAATTGAGCAATATATTTCTGTTTATAAAATAATCTTTTAAAGAATCCCTGCTTTTAACTCTAGCAACAAATAAGTAATTTCGATTAAATTTTTTTTATGTCAGATCAATCTCATGCGAATTCATCAGGCCGCAGGCTGGCCGCCATCATGTTTACAGACATCGTTGGTTACACTACACTTATGCAGAAGGATGAAAGCATAGCGGTTAAAACGATCGAAAGGCATAGATCCGTCCTGGAAAAGCATACCAGCACTTATCATGGAAATATCCTGCAGTATTACGGAGATGGGAGTCTGAGTATCTTTCCTTCTGCACTTGAAGCTGTGGAATGTGCCCTTAAGGTCCAGCAAGAGTTGTCACAGGATCCTGTCGTACCTTTACGCATAGGTATTCATCTCGGCGATGTTAAAATACAGGGAGAATCTGCTTTTGGGGATGGGGTCAATATGGCTTCCAGGATTGAATCATTGGGTGTTGCCGGCTCTATACTGATTACCGATACCATATACCATATTGTAAAGAATCAATCGGAAATAAGAACAGTTCCTCTTGGAAATTTCATTCTTAAAAATGTAGATCATCCGGTTCCGGTATATGCCTTAACCAATGATTTATTATCTGTTCCAAAACCAGAGGAATTACCGGGAAGGGTCGACAGGTACAGCAGAAGATCCAAATGGATTATAGCATTTATAGTTGTAGTGATCCTGGCTGGTGCAGGATTTGCCCTCTACAAATTCCTGCCACTCATTAGTGGATCTGTTGCCACTGCGGATAAATCCATTGCGGTTCTTCCGTTTAATAACTTGAGCAATGATCCGGAACAGGATTATTTCAGTGACGGCATAACAGATGATATCATCAATCATCTGGCTAAAGTTGCTGAACTCAAAGTAAAATCAAGAACAACAACTGAACAATATCGGGATCCGGATAAGACTGTTCCGGTTATAGGTCGCGAACTAGGTGTTTCCTATATTCTGGAAGGAAGTGTGCGGAAGGCTGAGAATAAGGTCAGGATTGTTGCCCAGCTTATTGACGTAAAAAATGATGTGCATGTATGGACGGAAACCTTCGACCGGGAGATAACAGAGATATTCGATATCCAAAGTGAGATAGCTATCGAAATTGCACGGGTTCTTGAGGCCAGACTTACTTCTGATGAAAGGCGTTACATACGGGGAGGACCAAGGGGACGGGGAAGATCCACTGACATAACAGCCTATGATTATGCGCTAAGGGCGTTGCGCATCTGGCGAAACTGGAATGATGAACAGGATCTGGAAAATGCATTGCAGTTGATAGATGAAGCCATCGATATGGATCCTGCATTTGCCCGGGGGTATGTTTTAAAAGGAAATATTCTACATTATGGAATGCGACAATTTGGCGTACCCAATCAGATCTGGATAGACAGCGCCCTTCAATTGGCGGATAGAGCAATACGATTGGACACAACCCTGGCGGAAGCATACCTGCTCCGCGGAAACATATATCGAACAGTAGAAGGAATATCTGATATCGCAAAACTGGACCTGAAAAAGGCGTATCATCTCGAACCTGGTAATCCGGATGTGCTTCAAAGTCTTGGAAGTTATTATCTGAACCTTGGCGAATATGAAATGGGGGCAGCTTTAGTCATCCGATCGATAGAAAGGGGATATTCATTAAAAGACCCTGAGTATTATCTCAGATGGGCACGTATTTACGCCTCCATGATGGACGAATATGAAAAGGCAGAGGAATTATATCAAAAAGCCATAGGTCTCGCACCTGGCTGGATTAATCCGTATTATTCCCTCGGTCAATTATACCGGTATTGGGGGAGGTATGATAAGGCAGAGGAGATCTTATCTGAAGCTATGGAGATCTCTCCTATGGATCAAACTGTTTTGGATTTATTGGGTTGGATAAACCTATTAAAAAATGACTTAAATGATGCGGAGAAGTATTGGTCAATGTATGAAACGCTTGAAAATCAATTCTCTGATTCATCCCAGTACATACCGTTCAGGCATCGTCTGGGATACGTAAAATATTTACAGGGAGATACTGCCCGGGCCACAGAGCTTATTGAAGAACAACGTAAGCTTGATCTCGAACGTCATAATAATCTCAGGGGATATGGTGCCTGGACGAATAGAGGATACTTTTATGATCTTGCAGCTTCAAATGCCTTTCTCGGGAACCGGAATGAGGCGCTCGCCTGGCTGGACAGTGCCTATCAAATGGGCTTTATTATGCCATGGTACCTGGAAAATGATCCACTTTTGAGTAATATTCGTAGCACACAAGAGTTCAGGAGGATTCAAAGTAATCTGGGAGAAAGAGAACAAAATCTAAAAAACGCCTTCAAGAAAGCCATTGAAGAAAATAAAAACATTCCGGAAGAAGTAGACCTTTTCCTTCACATTCCTGAAACGGATTCTGAATAAATATTATTCACCATACATTTTCAATCTTTGATTTCTGAATTATTTGATTATCGTAATAAATGATTTGATTTGAGTTATAATCCACTTTCTAAAATTGATTTCTTTGCTAAAGAGATTTTCTTTTAAAGAACCAATGATACATAGATTTTCCCGAGGAATATATAGACTATTGTTTTTGACCCTGATTATAGGGTATCCGCTAGCGGTATACAGCCAGGAAGAAACGCCAGGCAAGGTATATCATTTCAACGGAAATATCAGCGTGACCAACAACGGATTTTCATTTATCCCCACCTTTTCGTTAGGTGAACCTGCCAGTATCATAGACTTATCAGTAGGGGGTAAACGATTCAGTTTCGAACCGCAATTCCGGTTCGAGTTAAAGGGTCTCAAGCCCTGGTCATTTATCGCGATATGGAGATATGATGTTATTCAAAAAGAAAAAACAAAATTAAGATTCGGTGTGCATTTCCCTGCATTTTCCTACCTGAAAAGAATGGTTGAGGTGGATAGTGTTATGACTGAGATAGTTTTTACGCAGAGATGGTTCACACCTGAACTGATATTTTCACAAAAACTTTCGGATAAAATAAACATTGGCACCTATTACATCCATGGATTTGGTTTGGAATCTGAAGGCCAGGTTGATCATACTGACTTTATTTCTTTTCGAATGGGATTTAATCTCCCTTTTGCCAAAAAATGGTATTTTAAGTGGAATCCGGAAGTATATTATCTTAGGATGGACGATCTCGACGGTTTCTTCGCGGCACAGTCCCTGACCCTGGGACATAATAAAATACCAGTATATCTGTCCTCTATGATGAATTTTTCGCTTGAAGAAGAAAATGAGATTCCGGCAAAGGATTTTAACTGGAATATAAGCATCGTCTATGCCTTTAAACTTGAATTCACAAAAAAAGTGAAATGAAGAATTTCAAGAAAACCCTATTTGTCAGATTATTTGAATATTGTAAATTTATTATCATGAATGGCATTGAATCTCTTGAAGAATTTTATAAGCGAAAGTTTGACTGGATCCCTGAAGACCTCAGGAATGATATCGGGCATTTCAATATGTTTGATATGAAAAGATTCAAGGATCCGAATGTAACCATACCTTACCGTAGACGGGACTTTTACAAGATCATTCTGGTAAAGGGCAACAGCCGGGTACATTATGCAGACCAGGTTGTTGAAGTTAAAAATCAGACGCTTGCTTTCAGCAATCCACTCATCCCTTATAAATGGGAGCATATTGACGGGATCCGTGAAGGTGTTTACTGTATATTCAGTCCGAGCTTCTTCAGTGAGTTTGGAAAATTTCAGGAATATGAAGTTTTTCAACCCAATGGATCCCATGTTTTTGAACTGACTGATGAACAAGTTGAAAAAATTACTGAGATTTTTAATCGAATGAAAAAAGAATTCAACTCAGATTACAAATACAAATATGATATGGTCCGTAACCAGATATTTGAGTTACTACACTTTGCTTTAAAACTTGAACCTTCCCTGCAACTCAAGGTGAAACCGGTAAATGCTTCCCGCCGGATAGCGATGTTATTTATGGAATTACTGGAAAGGCAATTTCCCATCGATGATTCACATCAAACTGTGAATCTTCGAAGTGCCTCTGACTTTGCCGGCCAGCTCAATGTTCATGTAAATCACCTGAATCGGGCCGTGAAGGAGACCACCGAAAAAACAACCACACAGATCATCTCGGATCGCATATTACAGGAGGCAAAAGTGCTTTTAAAACAAACCGCCTGGAGTGTCTCCGAGATCGCTTATGCACTTCGTTTCTCAGAAGTGACACATTTTAATAACTTTTTCAAAAAACATTTGAATTCAAGTCCCTTAAAGTTCAGAAATGCTTGATTATCAGATTTCCTTCATAATCATTAGATATATTTAATTAAAGAATCTTTTATTCAACTAAAATTTTACAAAATGAAAACTGGTGGATTTTTTTTATGTGTTCTAGCTATTCTCATTTGCCTGACGAATATACATGCACAGGATTGGCCACAATATCTTGGTCCTGAAAGAAACAGCACCTCACCTCAGACAAATCTTTTACGCTCCTGGCCAGAAAACGGACCGGAAATTATATGGACAACGGATCTGGGTATTGGTTATGGCGGCCCCGTCGTAAATGACGGTAAGGTATACCTGCTGGACAGGGATGATGAAGTAGGTGATAATCTGAGGTGTTTTGACCTTTCCAACGGTGAAGAACTCTGGAGTTTTGACTACGAGGCAACCGGATCAGTTATGTTTCCGGGATCAAGAAGTGTACCCATTGTAGACGACAATTATGTATATTCCTGTGGCCACAATGGGGATCTGTATTGTATTGATATCAATACGCACAAGCCAGTATGGAATAATAATATCTGGACGGATTTTGGCGGGGATCAACTTCCGATATGGGCCATTACTCAATGTCCCCTGGTATATGATAATATGGTCATTGTCTTATCACAGGCTCCGGAGGCAGGCGCTGTTGCCTATGATAAACTTTCCGGAGAGGTTGTCTGGAAAACACCCTATCTGGGGAATGAGTCTTATGCCAGTCCTTCAGTTGTGAAAATCGATGGGGAAGACCATATAGCAGTGGTTATTTCTTCTACCAACCCTATTGGGCACAGGGAACTGCCGCAAACGCTGGGTAAGGTGGTAGGGATTCAACCTGCCACAGGAAAGATCTTGTGGGAATACGATAATTGGCTGTGTCACATTTCTGTCCCAAGTGCAGTAGATGCTGGGAATAACAAAATACTGGTTGTGGGTGGATATGAGCTTGGTGCGGTCATGATAGAGGTCACCAAGCAGGCAGATGGTACTTACAACATAACTGAAGTTTTTAAGACTGAAGAATTTGGTGATCAGACCAAACCACCCTTACTCATTGATGGTTATTTTTATGCCCAGTTTGGAACCAATAATACCCGCGACGGATTGACCTGTATGAACATGGACGGTGAGATCATGTGGAAGACCAAGCGCGATCCCGATTTTAACAAGGGGAGCATGATCCTGGCCGATGGATTGATTTTGGCAACGGATGGATCCAAGTCTGTATATTTGATAGAGCCCGATCCTTCAGGATTCAAACCATTGGCCTCGGCTGAGTTGCTGGAATCAAAACCTGGTGATGAACGAATGGCGGCCAGATTCGCCACACAAAACTGGGCGCCTATAGCCCTTGCCGATGGGAAACTGTTGATCCGTGATCAAACCCGAATGATGTGCCTCAGAGTAGCTGAGCGATATTAAAATTTAAGGCGGGAATATCCCAGGCATGGTCCCATATCATCGGCTTGGAAATTATATAATATAAACCAGGATATTATTGGGGGATATTTCGCTATTCCTTTTCTATGGTCACCTCAGGCATATACGCGAACACAATCTGTCCATCATCCCTAATAACTATCCCCTCCATTTTACCATTGCTGTAGTTTCCTGAGAATTGAAATTTTACTCCAGGATCTGTCATAAATTCAAGGAGTACTTTATTATCCCATTTATACGCTTGCCCAATTCCTGTAATAGTGCCTGAAGGTATATGCCAATAAATATTCGCAATAGTAAAAGAGCTATCGGTGTTTTGCTGTATAATGTCAAATTCTAAATAACTATCCAACAAAACTGGATTCACAGAACACCTTGTCGGAGCTTGACAGTACCATGGCGCAGCTCTCCATGTGCCTGCCATAGGATCTGTAATCTCCGGAATTTCTTCTGGATCATCAGAACAGGAAGCAAGGATAAAGAGGAAAATAAAAAAATTTCTCATTATATATAATTCTATGAATGCACAAGTTAGTTATTTCAATACTATTGTTAAAATGGATACAGCAAATCTTACATTTTAAAACCTTAGAGAAAAAGGTATTCGAGTGCGGATCGTCTTCTCCAATATGAACTCTTAAATGATATGACTGATTTATTTTTATTAATAATTTTATATTACGTCGAAACCAATCCATACCAATAATTCTGTTGAATCCAGCGGCAAAAGGAAGTTGATTCATCATTAAATCCTTACAGCAAGAGGCGATTTAGGGGGATCCTCCTCCGATTGAAATATAAAAGCTAATTCCATCCTATCTAAAGAATCCATTGTGATGCTAATTAAGCTGTTCATGCACCCAATTCATCTGCTCCAGGTTCACCTTTTTAATTCCCTGGGTTGTGGGTTCTTCATTATCCTGAGGATCCAGCAAACCATACTTCCTGGCATTGTTCTTAATATATGCGCCGCATAAGTGAAATCCCATACACTCGGGAATTCTGCGCAATGCCTTCATGATCTCCCCGTATTGCAAATCATCCTGGATCCGGTCCTGTTCCGGGGGCCAATTGTGAAACCCCTCCTTGTTGATCATGCTGTCAGCCAGCAGAATGGGTTTTTTGAGATACTTTCCCCACCTGGACAGTTTCTGATAAATATTATCCACCGAACCGAAACACTGAAAGCTGAATATATCCACGTAGGGCATGGCAGCCTTTAAAACGGATTCACTTATCGGGGCATTTGCTTCATAGCGGTCCCCGCAGATCAAATGATTGGGATCATACCTTCTGATCGCATCAACTACTGTTTTGTAGTATATCGTGGCTTTTTCAAATATCTCCTGCCGGCCAGTTTCTGAGTTTTCCATCTCCGGATCAAAGATGGGAGCTTTCCACGAATTGCCATCATTGCTGTGGATCCAGGCCGGACAATCTGTAAAAAAGTATCCAACCAGTTTGGGATCGTCTTTCAACCGGGCACATTTATCCCGTGCGATATAATCACACCAGTCCTTGAACGCGGATCCGGTTATATCTGCCAATTTTGTTTCCCATTCCCACTGATGCGATTCTATTACCGGAAGTAAATGGAAATAAGGCATATCAAGCCACTGGTACTCTTCATAGGTGAAGGACCGCGAATGACGGTGCATTTCCGGGTGTATGATCACCACCTCCTGGTCCCATCCCAGGCAATTGAATCCCCAGCCTTTCAGGTCCTGTTTCACTTTCGGGAGCCATTTTGCCATACTGTTTTCATACTTTGAATCCCAGATGCCCCCGCTGTATGTAAACCGTATGGCCGCAGGATCCAGATGATTTATTCCGATACTGAAAGTGCATTCATTATCCGGTGTTACCAGCCACCAGCGTCCCTTACGTTGACCAACCGTATAAAAGCTATTGGATTTTGAAAGGGTATTGGAATTCCCGGTACATTGTGTTAGTGGCCAGGCCATTGAACCTGCCCCCAGTGCAAGAGCAGAACCTAGAAAGCGTCTTCGATCTATTTTAGAGGTCATATTTATTATTTTCGCGGTGATTAAAACTCAGATCTGTTTTAAGGTGGATTTTCCAATAGAATATCACGCTTATTGATGACTTCATATTTTTTTTAGTTTTCATTTGGCAGCCACACCTTCATAGCCCCAACGCCCCTGTTTGACCAAGAGTAATATGGAATTGCCATGAATTCCAAATTGTCTTGCTTATTAACACCGGTTATTACATTAATCCCTCCGAGTAAATCATTATTCTTCCTGACATCCCAATGCATCTGGCCGGATAGGTTTATCCCATCAAATGTATCAGAATTGTCAATTTCTTCCACACAAAACACAATGGGCCCATATTCAATGGAACTTTTCCCCCGGTCATCCTCCACCCTTTCATCCGCTTTGGTCAATCGCACGGCCATTGGGAAATCCAAGGCAAGTTCATCTCCTTTTGACCACTTCCTGGTAATTTCAAAATACCCATCTGCCGGATCGATGTTTACATGCTCACCATTGATGAGCAATGAAGGTTTACTGTTATGCTCCGAAATATAACTGTAAAGGTTACCCGGGAGCACTTCATTTCTGGCCCATCCCGGAATTCTCAATCTGAAGGTAAATTTCGACTTCTCCTCCAGATCGATTATAATGCGCACTTCCCCATTCCATGGATAATCGGTTGTCTGGGAAACCCTGATTTTATTTCGGTTTAATTCTATTTCTGCTTCATTGGAAGCATAAAGATTCACAAATAATGTATCCTCATGGGTGGTATAAATCAGACCGGGAACCGACGGCAGGAACCTGATCAGGTTGGTCGGGCAACAGGAGCAATCAAACCACGATTTTCTTGTGCAGGAGCCCTGATTAAAAGTTCGCTCCCCGTCTGATTCAAGTGCATTGGGATAGAAGAACTTCTGCCCGTCAAGCGAAAGGCCGGAGATCAAGCCATTGTAAAGCGTCCGTTCGATCACATCATAATATTGTACTTCACCGGTCATCATAAACAACCTATGGTTCCAATATACACTTCCAATGGCAGCACAGGTCTCACTATAAGCTGTCAGGTTGGGCAAGACATAATTCTCTCCAAAGGCCTCCCCATGCCGGCTCGCTCCAATCCCGCCCGTGATGTACATTTTTTTATGAACCATATTTTCCCATAGCCTGAGGGTTGCCTTTCGATATTCCTCATCATCTTGTAATGCAGCAATATCCGTCATCCCGGAATACATATAAACAGCCCGAACAGCATGTCCGGCAACCTCTTCCTGATCGACCACCGGAAGGTGATCCTGGCTGTAGGAACCAAAAAGTTCATGTGTTGTGGAATCACCCCGCTGATCAAGGAAATACCTCGAAAGTGCAAGGTAGGCTTCATTTCCGCTTACCAGGAAAAGTTTAATTAACCCGGTTTCCACGATCTGATGCCCGGGTAAAAGTTCCACTTTCCCAGGGCCAAAAGTATTTACGAGCAGATCGGCATTTTTTAAGGCCATATCCAGAAAATTTCTTTTCCCGGTGGCTTTGTAATGAGCAACTGCCGCCTCGAACATATGCCCGCTGTTGTATAATTCATGACTGGCAGCCAGATGCTCCCATCTTTCCCCGGGTTCTACCCAGGTTGCAGGTGGTTTTTGTCCATTAATGGTGCGCCAGGTGGTAAGGTACCCGTCCTCTTCCTGTCCGGTTTTAACAATACTGATTAATGAATCCAGATACTCATCAAGCTTGGGATCCGGATTGCTGATGAGGGAATAGGACGCTCCTTCAATGATTTTATAAATATCTGTATCATCAAAAGGCATATACCCCCTGGTTTCACCTACCAGTACCCCACCGGCAAGAAGGAAATTCTCCATTCTGCCTTCCTCTTCACATTTCTGAAGTGCATACTTTATGGTTTTATTCTGTACGCGTTTAATTAAAGGCAACCAGAAATCATCTGTAAGTTTCACCTTCCTGATATCCACTGCCTGAATAGGATAACCCTCGTAATTATCTGTTTTTCCTTGATTGCCTGGCTTCTTACATCCTATAATAAAAATGAGGATCAGTATTAAAAAAATATATTTCATGAAGGAGTGTTTGAATTTAACTTAAATTTAAAAAAGATAGCCATTAACTAAATATTTTTAAAAACTTCTTTTTACATTGGAAATAACAACAGTAAATATCATGAAAATTCCATCAATTTTTTTATTTCTATTTCTTACCGTATTTAACTACCTCCAGGCACAAAATACAAAAAAAGCGGAACTGACTGTTTTAGCCAGGAATGGTGAACACACCATAAGCAGACATATTTACGGACATTTCAGCGAACATCTCGGCAGATGTATTTACGGAGGTATCTGGGTAGGTGAAGATTCTGATATTCCGAACATAAACGGGTACCGGAAAGATGTAGTTGAAGCTTTAAAAAATCTTAATATCCCTAACCTCAGATGGCCTGGTGGTTGTTTTGCCGATGAATATCACTGGCAGGATGGTATAGGTCCAAGAAGTGAAAGGCCTGAAATGATCAACACGCATTGGGGCGGAGTTGTCGAAGACAACAGTTTTGGGACCCATGAATTCCTGGATTTTTGCGAATTATTGGGTACAGAACCAGTGATTTGTGGAAATGTTGGAAGTGGTACTGTAGAAGAGATGTCGGATTGGGTGGAATACATCAATTTCGATGGAAAAAGTCCAATGGCTGATCTTCGAAGAGAAAATGGCAGGGATGATTCATGGGGAATAAAATACTGGGGCGTTGGGAACGAAAGCTGGGGCTGCGGAGGCAATATGACGGCTGAATTCTATGCCAATCAATACAGAAGGTATGCAACCTATGCCAGGAATTATGGTGAAAACAGGTTGTACAAGATTGCTGGCGGGGCCAACTCCTGGGATCTGAACTGGACTGAAGTGATCATGAAAAATGTGCCGCTTCATCAGATGAACGGGCTATCCCTGCACTATTACACCGTCCCTCATTCATGGAGTAATAAGGGCCCGGCAACAGGTTTTGATGAAGAGGATTATTTCATCACATTGAAGAAAGCAGGCGACATGAAAAGGCTGATAGAATCGCACAGCACGATCATGGATAAATATGATAAGGATAAAAGAATAGCACTGGTTGTGGATGAATGGGGAAACTGGTTCGATGTGGAACCCGGCACCAATCCGGGCTTCCTCTACCAGCAAAACTCATTGCGTGATGCCCTGACAGCAGGCATGACACTCAATATATTCAATAATCATGCTGACCGTGTAAGAATGGCCAATATTGCACAAACGGTAAATGTTCTGCAGGCAATCATTCTTACCAATGAAGAAGGCATTGTACTTACCCCTACCTACCATGTGTTTGATCTTTATAAACCGCATATGGATGCATTGTTGCTACCAACCTATGTGAAAGGTCCAGAATATATATTTAACGAAGAATCTCTGGACGCACTTTCAGTATCTGCTTCTAAAGGAAAGGATGGAACGATGAACATTACGATTGTAAATATGGATCCGAATAATGACATATCTCTGGATGTGGATATTTCAGGTTTTGAAGCAAAATCTATCACAGGAAAGTATATCTCTTCAAAAGAATTCTATGATTACAATTCATTTGAGGATCCTGATGTTGTGAAGATAAGTGAATTGAAAGCGCCAAAATTATCGAAGGGAATAATATCCGCAATCCTGCCCGCCAAGTCTGTTGTCTTACTACAGGCCAGGTAGTTATGATTGAGACCAGCCGTTCTTGATGCAGACCAGGTAATTTTGACGCGGACCAGGTAGTATTGTTGCAGACCAGGTAATTTATTGAACATGATTCGATCAAATAATCAGGATAAAAACACCGGAACTATACAGTATATTGGAAACCCTCTGATCGTGGTCCTGATCCTCCTGGTTATATTGGTTTCCTGTCAAAGCAACGTATTGACATCCAACAATGGGACTCCCCAACCGGTAGAACCATTCAGTTTGTATAATGTCATGTTGTTGGATGGGCCATTTAAACATGCGACAAGCTTAAATAAGGTTTCACTTTTACAATATGATCCGGACCGGCTAATGGCCCGGTTCCGGATAGAAGCAGGTTTGGAACCCAAGGCAGAACCCTATGGCGGATGGGAGGCGCAATCCCTGGCAGGCCATAGCCTTGGCCACTATCTCAGCGCTTGTGCTTTAATGTATCAGACTACCAAGGATAACCGGTTCAAAGAAAGAGCGAATTACATAGTTGATGAGTTGGAAGAAATTCAAAAAGCCAATAAAGATGGATATATAGGTGCTTTTAAAGATGGTAAGAAAATATTTGATGAGGAAATAGCCCTGGGAAACATAAGGTCACAGGGATTCGACCTTAATGGCATTTGGGCACCATTTTATACCCATCATAAGGTGATGGCCGGATTACGCGATGCCTACCGTTTACTTGGCCATGAAAAAGCCCTGGAAGTTGAATGCAGATTTGCAGACTGGATAGGAAGTATCGTACTTGGCCTAACTAATGATCAGGCTCAGAATATGCTGCATTGTGAATTTGGAGGTGTGCAGGAGACCCTGGCAGACTTGTATTATGATACAGAAAATGAAAAATACCTGGAAATCGCCGAAGTGTTTCACCATGAAGCCATTATTGATCCGCTGGCACGAGGTGAAGATATTCTGCCCGGAAAGCATGGGAACACACAAATTCCAAAACTGATTGCAAGTTCAAGGATCTTTGAGATCACAGCAAATGAGGATCAACGGAAACCAGTAGAGTTTTTCTGGGACAGGGTGGTCAATCATCATTCCTACGTCACCGGTGGCCATGGCAATTACGAATATTTTGGTGACCCGGATAAACTCAGGAACAGGTTGAGTGAAGGCACAACCGAAACCTGTAATGTATATAACATGCTTAAGCTATCCAGGCATCTGTTTATGTGGGAACCCAGGGCTGATGTGGCTGACTATTATGAACGTGCTCTGTTCAATCACATACT
The DNA here is from genome assembly GCA_024644875.1 of Cyclobacteriaceae bacterium. Taxonomy (GTDB): domain Bacteria; phylum Bacteroidota; class Bacteroidia; order Cytophagales; family Cyclobacteriaceae; genus JAGTVG01. The sequence goes on along the minus strand of JAHEGY010000066.1, from coordinate 7,066 downwards.
ATCTTCCCAGCATCCGGAATCAGGGCAGGTGATCTATAATCTCTCCCTGGAAATGGGAGGATATAAGGCTTACCAGGATCCGGAATGGTTTACCTGCTGCATAGGTACCGGAATGGAAACGCACAGCAAATACGGGGCGAACATCTATTATCATAACGATCAGGAATTATATGTTTCCCAGTATATTGCTTCCACACTTTATTGGAATGACCACGGGATTACCCTAACACAGGAGACTGATTATCCCGAAGAACAGGCTACAAACTTCACTTTTTTCATGGATAAACCGGCCAGATTCACCTTTTACGTCCGGTATCCGGTTTGGTCAGAACACGGAATTGGTATAGATATTAATGGACGGACACAAAAAATCAATGCTGAACCTGGAAACTTTATAGCTATTTCCCGGATGTGGAAAGATGGGGACCGGGTTGATGTCCAGTTACCCTTTTCTTTGAGAACAGAAAGTATGCCGGACGATGAAGACCGTATAGCTTTATTTTACGGACCGCTCGTTTTGGCCGGCGACCTTGGCCCTGTGGAGGATGAAAGAGCATATGACAGCGATTATGTGCCGGTTTTAATAACTGAAGACCACGATCCGGCAGCCTGGCTTGAAGAAACCAAAACAGAAAACAATGTTTTCAATTCTGTAAAATACTTCGAACCGAGAAATATTACCTTCAAACCTTTTTACAAGACATATGACAGAAGATATTCGGTGTATTTTGATGTGTTCGATAAAGAAAAATGGACAAAATACCAGGCAGAATATCAGGCAGCGCTGGAACAAAAGATAAAGTTGGAGGAACTAACTTTCGATGCCTTTCAACCCGGAGAGATGCAGCAAGAGCGTGATCATCGTTTAGGAGGTGAGAAATTGAATATCCTGGAAGATTTCAAGAACCGGAAAGCCCGTGGTGCTGAGCGGACGGGTTGGTTGGAATTTGAGATGAAGGTTCTTCCAGAACATCCTATGGCCCTGGTCTTTGAGTACTGGGGAGGTTTTACGGGATCTAAAACATTTGATATTCTGGTGAACGATCAGAAGATCGCTACTGAAAACATCAGCGGGAAGAAAGATGGTGAATTCATTGATGTTCAATACGATATCCCGGATGATTTGACTGCAAATAAAAAAAATATCACTGTCAAATTAATGCCGCACGAAGGTCACCGTGCCGGCCCTTTCTTTTACGTTAGGACTATAAAGCGTTAATAAAAGCTATTTTTCCAGATGATCTACTATTATCGCTATAAAATCACCCATAAGATTCATGGTATTACCCTCTTCCGTGTTGTCAACAAATCCTAAACTTACTTTATATTCCGGGATATAGATACTGGCCGCAGCATATCCCGGTGCGTTCCCACTGTGCCCAATGACTTCCATCCCATTAACCAGGTCAGGATTGAACTTGAATGCTCCCAAACCATAACCTGCAGCGAAAAACTCTTCACCTGTACAGGGGGAATGAAAAGTAAGCATTTGATCAAGGCTTTCCTGGCTCAGGACAGATTTATCATGAAACATGGCTTTAGCCCATTTGGCAAGGTCTTCAGCACTGGAAAAAATTTCTCCGCATATACCACTGGCAAATGCAGTCCTCGGCCAGGGGTAGAAATCCTCATAGCTGCCATCGTTATTTATATCAAACCAGCCATGGGCTGTTCCGGTCTGAAGTTCTCCTTTGGAAGCATAGGTATTAGAAAGTCCATATGGATCAAAGAACAGATCCTTATAAACAGAACATATATCAGATCCGGTAATATCTTCAATAATCATGCGGAGCATAATATAACCGGTGGAGGAATAATTCCAGTCAGCACCTATAGGAAATACCGGTTCCTTGTTGAAAGCTATAATTATATCCTCAGGATTCCAGGACTTGGAAGGTTCCCAAAAGATACCCTCCCAAAAATCAACATTGTCGGCAATATCATTAAGACCGCTTGTATGGTTGAGTAATTGCTTTAATGTAATGGTCGAGTCCACATTTGGATAGGATGGTAACCAGGAATGAAGAGAATCATCCAAATTCAGTTTTCCCTCTTCCGCGAGTTTGATAATTGTCGCCGCTGTGAAATTTTTGGTTGTACTTCCTACTCCAAATGGCATAGATGTCGTTATTGGAACAGTCCCATGGGATATACCACTGGCACCAGCCCACTTTTCCCCATCTGGAAGAATAACTGCTACGGAAATACCTATTCCATTATATTTTTCAAGTCCTTCGTCAAGCGCATTTTGCAATGCTTCTGACAAGGCAGGTTCTTGATCCGGCAGGGGATCTGAGTCATCTGAACAGGAAGAAAAAAATAAGGAAAGAAAAATAAAAGAGACAAGTACCAGATAAATTATCGCAATAGTATTGAACTTAAAATGCTCGTGTTTTTTATTCGATTTCATAATCTTTAATTTTGTAATATCACATTTCAAAGGAAGCACAAAAGTTCATGCAGAACATAGTAGTTATGTTTTTTAATATTGACTGATGTTTCATTTATTGATATATTGTTGCATAACATTTTTTGCTCTACTCAGATCATCGATATCCTTAATTATGTTTGATCTATTTTGTAAATAATATTCTATTATATCTTTTGACAACAAAACCGAAAAATATCAAACTGAGTTTAAAAGATCAAAAGCTTTTGGATAATGCAATTCAGATCATTATTGATCATCTGGGTGATGAATCATTTGGGGTAGACGAATTGAAACAAGGACTTGGCTTAAGCCGATCTCAATTACACCGGAGATTACATAGTATCACTGGGCTATCAACTTCACTTTTCATTCGGTCAGTGAAATTAAAAAAGGCGTTTGAAATATTGAAAGAAGGAAATCTAAGTGTTTCTGAAGTTGCCTATTCCACAGGTTTCAGCAGTCCCTCTTATTTCAATAAATGTTTCCATGATCGATATGGTTTCCCTCCAGGTGAAATACATAAACAAAAGATTGCAGAGATTGATCAAAGAGATATTTTTAGCATAAAGGATCGCTTTGCACCTGAAGAGGGCAAAAAGAATAACTTTAAAGTCCCAAAATTATATTTTTATGGATTGGGAGCTTTGGTGATTATTGTTCTTATTATAATATTCTACATTTCACTAAACCCATTACGCAAAAATAAAATTCAGGAAAAATCCATAGCTGTTCTTCCATTTAAGAATTTCAGTGACAATCCGGATAATCAATACATATCTGATGGAATGATGGATGCTATTCTTTCAAATATATCCGGGATCGGAGATCTCAAGGTTATTTCCCGAACCTCAGTGGAGCAATACAGGGAAAGCACAAAGCCGGCAAAACAGATTGGATCGGAACTTGGAGTAAATCACATTTTAGAAGGAAGTACTTTCCAGGATGAACACAATGTCCGGGTTACCGTTCAGTTGATCAATACTGAAACTGAAGATCATATCTGGTCAGAAAGTTATGATTGTGAATTTAAAAACATTTTTAAGGTTCAGAGTCAGATTGCAAAAAGTATTGCCGACGAGCTGCAATCGAAAATCACACCTGAAGAAATGACCCGGATTGAAAGAAAACCTACTTTGAATCCAAAAGCATATGATCTGTATCAGAAAGGACAATATTATTTAGTCAATTATCTGCAAAAACGGCAGGATAAGGATTTTTATACAAGCAAGTCATTCTATACTCAGGCACTGGAAATAGACTCAACGTTTGCTGCGGCATATGCCAGACTTGCTGACCTTTACTGGAATAGAAATTATAGGATTGAATATTATAGTGATTCGTTTATGGATACATTTTTATTGTTGACTAAAAAAGCCCTTATTTTTAATCCCCAGTCTTCTGATGCGCACCGGCTTCTAGGTCAATATTTATTTGAAACAGGGAACCCGGATCAAGGAATAATTGAAATGGAAACTGCCATCTCTCTAAACAGCAATAATGCCACAGCATATGAATTGCTGGGATTCTATGTTAATTGGATTGGACATTGGGAAACAGGCATACCCTGTCTCCTGAAATCCATAGAGCTGGATCCATTTTCAATGTTTACTGCAATCCGGTATTGCTTTATAGCCAGGGCTTATCTTGATCTTCTGGATTTCGATAATACTTTTTTCTATTGCCACAGAGCTATTGAAATGGGTCAGGGGAATCCGGCTGCATTAAGTTTTGCCTATTGGATTTGTGCACACTCTAATCTGGTTCAGGGGAATCGAGAGGAAACATTGAACTATGCAGATAGTCTATCTGAGTATAATGAGATAAGTGCTTTACGAATAAAAGCAGAAGCATATTGTAACCTTTTTCAGGATTTTGAAAAAGGTACGGATATCTTTAAAGAACTCACTGAAAGAAATCCTACTCAATTTAACTACCGGCATCGATATGCATACGCTTTATGGGAAACCGGGAAAAAGGACTCTGCGAAACTTTTATTCGAAGCTCAGGTAAAAGAATATAATACAGAACTTGAACTTGGCCGGGTTGAACGCAATGACCCCTATTATAACCTGGCTGGCATATATGCTTTTCTGGGAGATATTGATACGGCTATTGATCACTTAAAAAAACATCAGTTTACCTCCGGGTTGGAGATCTATGCAGAAATTGATCCATTGTTCAGGAATCTCCATGATAACTTGGAGTTTAAAGAGATAATACAAGAAGCCAAAGATGAGAAAGCATTACTGGGAGATAAAATTAAAAACCTGGTCGCAGAGGATTTTTGACTTTGATTTCAGTAAACCTCCCAATTATTCAACTTCATAAAGCTGGCTGTTTATTTCTTTCACCTTCCCGGGATCCATTTTAATGATCTCACGATCGTAGGTCATCAGCCCGTTAACTTCACCTTCCACATCCGTCGTCTGGGTATAAATGGCAGCCGCCAATCCCTTTTTTATCAATGCCGGTATCTTGTCGATCAGTTTTTGATAGGAATTTACTAACTCTCCCCAGGCTTCATTGAACGGCACCCACATAACAATAGATGGAAAGTGTAAAAGGCATCCATGATCTCTTTCCATTCCTTATAAAACTGATGTGCTGATTGTGCGGTCCTGTTCATTTCACGGCCATCATATCCTGAAGGTCTATGCCAGTCAGCACTTTTATCACCATTGGGTATATCCTGCCAGACCAGCATGCCCAGCTTATCGCAATGATAATACCACCTTGCCGGTTCTACCTTGACATGCTTACGGATCATATTAAAACTACTGTTCTTCGTTACCTCTATATCATACTTAAGCGCTTCGTCTGAAGGGGCGGTGTATAAACCATACGGCCAAATAGCCCTTCTGTTGTTTAATAGATTTATGAGTGTTTTGAAGTATATTTATATACAATTCAACAAATGATCTCTAGATAAATATTTTTTAAATGAAATTTGTAAAACTTTTAATCGTTCTGGGGCTGATAATATTTAGTACAAGCGCTTTTTCTCAGTCCTCCCAGGTTTTGAAATATATCTACAGCATCTCAGGAGAAAAAACCATAGCCGGACAGCACAATAAGGAACCCAATGCTATGCCAGCTATGTGGACGGAATATATTAAAGAGACCACGGGAAAGTATCCGGGATTATGGAGCGGTGATTTCCTGTTCCAGCAGGTCAATATCGACAACCGGTGGACCATGATCCATGAAGCTGAAAGACAATGGAAAAGAGGGGCGATCATCAACCTGATGTGGCATGGCTGTCCTCCAGATGAAGGGGAACCCTGTGGGTGGGACCCGGGATTGCTGAATGCCCAGTTGGATGATGATCAATGGAAGGAAATAACCACGGATGGAACTCCTTTGAACCTGGAATGGAAAAGGAGAATGGATGATATCGCTGTTTATCTGCAGTATTTAAAAGAAAAAGGGGTTGAGGTCCTGTTCAGACCCTTCCATGAAATGAACCAGGGTAAATTCTGGTGGGGTGGCAGACCGGGACCTGATGGTACGGCAAAACTTTACCGGATCACCCACGATTATCTAACCCATGAAAAAGGATTGTCAAACCTTATCTGGGTATGGGATATGCAGGACATGAGCTGGGATTTTAACGATTATAACCCTGGTCACGAATACTGGGATATTTTTGGCTTTGATGTGTATGATAATGGATACGATATCTCCTGGTATAACTATATACTTCCGATCGTCGGTGAGAAACCAATGGCCATTGGTGAATGTTCTAAACTTCCCAGTTCGGATATGCTGGATGCTCAGTCCCGGTGGGTATTCTTTATGCCCTGGGCAGAACTGGTCAAACGCAGTAATACGCCGGAAGAAATAAGAACCCTGTACGATGATCAGCGGATCATAACCCTTGACGAAATGCCGGGGTGGTAAATTTTATCTATTGGAACAGAACAGTGAGCTCGGATTGCTTCCCATCTTCTGAACTTACCGTTAAAACGGCTTCCCCTGATTTTCCAGGAATACTTCTCAGGACCACAATTGCCTTTCCATAAAACAATGAATGTGTATTATCTGTAAACACATCATGACCCATGGCATCGCCATTGGCTACGCCCATCATCTTTGCGGAACCTTCAACCTTAAACTCAAGATTATCCATCGCTAAGGGACAGGTCCTGCCTTCTGCATCCATCATTTCTACCGTAACATAACACAGATCCATTCCATCAGCCATCATATTTTGTCTGTCAGGCGTCAGTTTCAGATAATCAGGTTCTCCGGCGGTCTCCACAACGGCTTCTCCAATAACTTCGCCATCCTTGTAAGCAACAGCCATGATCTCCCCGGCTTCGTAAGGCACCTCCATCCATCGCAAACGATAGGCATCAACGATCTCGAAATAAGGATCATCAGTGTTTCTCTCTCTTACTGAATAATCGATACTTTTTGCGATCTGCTTTGATGTTCCGACCTGGTCCGGATCGATCTTTTTTCTTTTTCCCAGACTTTTACCATTTAAGAAGAGTTCTGCTTCATCACCATTGGTATAAATGACAACGAGGATGTTTTCTCCTTCATGGCCTGCCCAGTTCCAATGGGGTGCCAGGTAAACCGTATTATCAGTCTGATGCCACAGACTCCTGTAATTATAATAGCTGTCTTTAG
>JAHEGY010000254.1 GCA_024644875.1 Cyclobacteriaceae bacterium | reverse complement strand
TTTTTGGATGATACGGAAGATTTTTTCGGAACCTTTAAGACTGCTGTCGAAATGGTATTCCTGATGCACAAATGACAGAATGATCCCTGAAGCTGCCAGTCCTATAGCCATCCCCAGAATGTTAATGAAGGAGAGGACTTTGTTCTGACGAATTATACGCAGTACTTTCCTGGTATAGTTGCTGAACATGATCAGTTGATCAGTAAACGGATTGTTTGAGCGAGCGTAGTCGTGTGCCAGGATATCTTTTTTTGGCACATTCATTTCAGCCGTTCTGGCTTTAATGAATTCAGTGCCCGTATCTTCTATCTGACCGAATGAAGCTGTGGCATTATTAAAAGCCTTTTCCTGGGACAAGCCATTGTAAAGGTTTGTCTCAATGCTATCCCGGATATGAAGTTCAATCTCTTCAATATCCCCATCTTCGAAATTCGGGTTGCTTCTTAAGCCCCTGATCCAGTTCTGGATTTCAGTTTCTAGGTCAAACATTATTCGGTCGGTAAAATGCCCCAAAGTTTTGCCAGCACTGCCTGAACACTGAGCCAATCTTCCTTTTCTGCTATCAATTCAAGTTTCCCCTGTTCGGTAATGGAATAGTATTTCCGTCTTCTTCCATTTTCCGAAATCATCCATTCGGATTCTATGTACCCCTCTTTCTCCAGCCTGTGAAGAACCGGGTATAACATGCCGTCCGACCACTCCAGGATTCCCCCCGAAAGATCTTTCACCTTTTGGATGATCAAATAGCCGTAGCTTTTACCTTCCTTAAGGATGCTTAGAATCAGAGGTTTGGTAGAGGCCGCCATTAAGCCTTTTGATGCCATACGCTATAGATAATACATTGATAATCTATGTAAAGATACAATATCTACATAGATATTCAATGTATATTGCGATTATTTTCTTATCCAGCACCGGCTGGATACCATTCGATACCTGGCTGATCATAGTTTGATCATACGGCTTTCTTCATGTTATCAGGTATTTAAGCAGGCCACTGAAATCCAGCGTGGACGATTAGATATAAAAAAAAGAAATTTCTACTTCTGAAATAAAGCAAACCTTTGATGCAACAAAGCATCCAGATCAACACCCCTGCCCAATAAGGGCTCTATGACATCCCCAGGCAGGTGGAGGCCCCTGCTGTCATCTTTATATATTTGCTAGTTTTATGCTGGCTTTATATTGAACCTATTGAAAAACATTGTCACAAACGGTAAAGCAGGCACATACCTTATATATGTCCTGGTCATTGTATTGCTCGGCTATGGAATAACAAAAAAAAGGTACATGTCTGCAGGTTATATGCAATGGGACGTGATATCATATTATGCCTTCCTTCCCGCTGTATTTATCTATAAGGATCTCAGTTTGAAATTTGTTGATGATTTGCCCAAAGATTTTGAAGGGACCATCTGGCGAATCCAGGCGGACCATGGCAAGTTTACCCTGAAGTATCCCATTGGCACAGCCATATTGATCCTGCCTTTTTTTTCCCTGGCTCATTGCATTTCCAACCTGGTAGGTATTGAAGCCAGTGGTTATTCATGGCCATATCATTTTTTCATCCTAATAGCAGCCCTCTTTTACCTGCTGGCCGGTTTGCTATATCTGAGAAGAGTCTTGCTCAGATACTTCTCAGAGTTGACAGTCATGATATGCATGGTGATCCTGGCATTTGGGACTAATATTTTCTATTATGTGACCGAAGAACCCGGGATGTCGCATATTTACAGTTTTTTTCTTTTCTCAGCATTTATTTTTCATTATACCAGATTTTACCAGGGGGGCAGGTGGATTGATACACTTTTAAGTGGATTGATTTCAGGTTTGATTGTCCTGGTAAGACCCTCCAATGGAATTCTGTTGCTGTGTTTCATACTATTATTCAGGGGGCCTGTAAGGATGAAGGATTGGCTCAATTATTTATGGAGGAAGCGGTTCAGACTCCTGGTAATGTTTACGCTTGGTCTGTGCATTGTATTTATGCAATTTCTGTATTGGAAATTTAGCACAGGAAACTGGATATATTACTCATATGGGGAAGAAAGGTTTTATTTTCTGAAACCACATATCATTGAAGGTTTATTCTCATACCGTAAAGGATGGCTACTCTATACCCCTTTAATGACCCTGGCAATTGTTGGTTTTCTTTTTCTTAAGAAAAAAGCTCCTGATCTCTTTTATCCCATCATTGTGTTTACCGTTTTGAATATCTATATCGTTTTCAGCTGGTGGTGCTGGTGGTATGGAGGAAGCTTCAGTGCCAGGGCGCTCATTGAAAGCTATGCCCTTCTGTCGTTTCCGTTGGCTGCCACGGTCGAAAGACTCTGGAATTCAGGTAAACTGGCTAGGATCGTCTCAACTGTGATTTTTATCTTTTTCATTCACGTTAATATGTTCCAGTCCAGGCAATACAGGATCTCCTTACTTCATTATGAAAGTACATCAAAGGATTTATATTGGACCGTTTTTCTCAGCAATGAAAGACCTGAGAACTATGAAGAAT
>JAHEGY010000157.1 GCA_024644875.1 Cyclobacteriaceae bacterium | reverse complement strand
TCAAGGCCACCCATCCAAGGTACAGCAGGTTTTTCACTACCACAATCAATTACAATATAAATGAAGATTATGGGATGGAAGTGAGCCGTAAATTATATTATTACTTCAAATATGTAGAGACGGAGTTGAAGATTCCGATACTTTCGTGATCAATCAGTTGGGTTCTGGTATTTACAATTAGGATTCGTTCATAGCTAACCTACAAAAGCTCTAAAAACTCGATAACTAATAATTGATTTTGATCGATGAATACTAGCTGTGAAATTTCCAGTTAGTAGAATAACTATGAAATAAATTATCTGATGTTTTTGAGAATGCGTTGTTTTCTCTTAAGAAATTCAAACACCTCATCGTGATAATCATCAAATCCAGGTACAGGAATCCCGGTTGAAGGAACGGCATCGGATCCATAACCGGTTTGAAACATATCGTGGTGATAAATCACATATCCGCCAGCCTTCCAAACATTATAAATCCGAAGGATATGATCTATCGGGAAATTTTCGGATTGTGGCCCACCATATTTTGGAGTTCCCTTGCGTGCCGGCTCATCATCTACCACTGGTTTTTTGTATTTCTCTAACAGGTAGGAAATCTCTTTAGGAGCAATTTCCCAATGCTGGTCGGTTTTTCGGGTAGTATGCGGAGACAGGAAATCAAGTGTCATATTTTCCTTGACACTTCCCAATACACCGGCATACCCAGGGGAGTTGGTAACAAGTCTATCCTTGTCAACCGATTTAATGACCTTATAATAATCCACTGTACGGTAATCAAATTCGTTCCAGACCTGGAAGATAACATTCCGGTAGGGTAGCAGTTCCCTGGAAAGAATTGAAATCCCCTCTTCAGAGGCCTCATCGCTCAACCGCAAATTCTGGTTCCAACTTTCCCGTGAAAACAATACCAGCAAAATAACCATCCCCTTTTCATCAGCATCTTGTATTATTGCTTTAATCCTATCCAGATATTCAGGTTTTATTGAGCCATCGCTATTAAAAACTGTTTTCCCTTCCCCTCCGTCAATAAAGCCTCTGTTGTTATCCCATTGGCACCAAACTCTAAGCACATTTATCCCAGTATCGAGAAATTTTTGCATCCAATCTTTCCGGGCCTGGCTGTTTTTATTGAATTCCTCATTAAAAATTGCATTGAAAAAGCTTATCCCGGTATACTCAAAGGGCTCTCCATTCATTTCAAAGCTAATTCCCTTAATTCTTATTTCATTTTTATAATCCTGAGCCTGAGTGAATATTACAGGTATAGCAGTTAGAAAAATTAAAACGATAAATATCTTTCTGGTCTCCATTTTTTGAAAATTTTATAATTGATTCTTTTCACTATTTAAAACAGGTAAAAGATTATCACTCTATATTAATAAAATATTTCCTGTTTATACTTGTTTATGATTTTTAAACGGCGAGCTGATAGTTCATTGCAGTATAGTCTTATTGATGTTTCTAAGCAATTCTAAAAATTTATGGAAAGGGAAGATTCATTTTCTCAGCTATGTCAATGAACCGGGGATTATCGAACAAGGGTTCAAAATGATACATCTTTGTGGTTATATAAATCATTTGAGGATCATGCATTTCATATCCCTTTTCCAAGCAATCCAGAACCTTCTCAAATTGATTCCATTTTATATAAGATATAGCCATTCCTACAGGCCCAATTGGGTTATTCTCTGCATAGACCTCTAGCTGATGCGAAATTTCTTTAGCTGCTACAGCCAAACCTTTCTCTTTAAAGATCACTTGAATACTATCGATAATATCTTCCTCCAAAATAGGTTTTAAACAAATAATATCTGCTTCGAAGCCTCTTTTGTAATTCCTGCATTGAAAAGCAGCTTCACCAATCACGCTATTTGCCAACCAGTGTTCCGGATCAACTGCTACAACTTCTTCTGCAACAGCCAATGCAGTCTCACAATCTCCAATGCCAATTAGCAGGCCTCCATACCAACACTTCATCATGGGATTCAGTAGATCCAATTCGTAGGCAAGTTTGCCCTGCATCAATGCTTCATCAGATCTTTGCATGGTACACAAGAATTGAGCATAAAAGATCCTTGCATATGCATCGTTGGGATTTAGGGCAAGAGCTCTCAAGAAAACCTTCTCACTTTTTTCCCAATCCCATTCCACCAATTGAGCAACCATTGCACTTAATCGATACGCATCCGAAAGGTCGGGGTCCAATTCAAGAGCTTTGTTCAGGTTCTCGTAAATTTTCGGAATGCCAACAGATGGTGATTCATGCCCCATGTGTAGAAATGTAAGCCACACCCCTCCCAAACCAGAATATAACGGTGCCCAATCCGGATCTTTCTCAATTGCAATGTTTAAATTTTCTAAAGACTTATTCAGGGATGATAAACTGGCATCTCCAAGAAATTGCATACTTTTCAGGTAGGCATCATATACTTCCTGGTCCACCAATCTCGTTTTAGCCAAAAACTCTTCTTCCTGCGGAGTTAAGTTCGTGTTAATTCTTTCAGCAATATCTTTTGTAACTTTCTTATATAAACTAAGGATCTGGCTTCTTTCTACCTTGTATTCATGCGTCCATAGAACTTTTTCCTCCTGATCAATTAATTTTGCTTCAAAACAAACAGTATCTCCCATACATAATACGGCGCCTTCAACAAATGTATTAACGCCCAATTCCTGAGCTATCTCAGGGATGGATTTATTTGCGTTTTTAAAGGTATTGGCAGTATATTTTGATTTCACACTTAAAGCACTGATCTTCTGAATATCACTGATAAGCTCACTGTGCATGCCCGCCACGATATAATCCATTGTATCTGTTCCCAAGTAATTGTCAAATGGAAGGACCAAAACTGACTTTGCATTTTCAGAAGAAGATTGAATAATTTTTGGAAGAAAATAATAGAATGCAAAGGCTAATAAGGCAATGGTCAGAATTCCAGCTACTAAGGTTGATCTACCAAAATTCAATGGCCTTATCAGTTCACCTGTATCAACGGTAAAATCCTGAAGGCTTTCATCCTCGCAGCTAACTTTATAAACATCGGTTGGCTTTTCTACCCCTTTTAAGGTGTGTTCTCCAATGTGTTCAACATCTAATCCCTCTTTATTCTTTATATCATCATAAACCCTCCCGGAGATCACAATTTCATTTGATTCAGCCAATCCCTGAATTCGGGAAGCGACGTTCACACCATCACCCAGTACATCTTTTTTCTCAAAGATCACATCGCCTAAATGAATCCCGATACGCATTGGAATCTCCAGATCCTGACATACTCTCTGAATTGAAACGGCACACATTACAGCATCAAGGTTGGAAGAGAAGCTAGCCAAGGTACTGCTCTCCATATCCTTTAACCATCGACCATTGAATTTTTTAATAAGTCGTTTGTGAATTCGCTGGTTTTTTTTACGGGTTTCAAAGGCTATCTTCTCCTCTTCCTTTATTAAGGACTCATAACCGACAATATCGGAAAACATGATGGCGGCTAAGCGTCTTTGAGTCATTGCTGTAGAGACTAAAAATAAAAAATCAGCCGTACGATAACCTATCTCTCACCTTCCGAAGCTTGAACACCTTGCTTCACCTAAGCTTTATGCAGGTAAGAAGGAAGGCAAATCAAGATAAGAAAATTAAAAGAAATTCCATAGTGCCATAATCAATTTTACAGCATATTCAAGATTCAGGATGAATTATCGCATTTTACGTGTGATACACATACCCCAGCGTGAGGCATCGACAAATACGGTTTCAAGATCTCGATTCTCCGTGATAGCCTTGAAGTAGTCATCCATCAAGTGGGCCTCACCCGACGAGTCATGCGCGATGATCAGTCCTCCTTTGCGAACGAGTGGTAGAAGTTTCTCGAGATAGTCACAAAAGCCGCCCTTTTCGGCATCAAGTAAAAGGATATCGATCGGTCCGTTAAGCTTCTTAATGTTCTCGTGCGCGTCCCCTTCGATAAGCGTAACGAGATGCTCAACCCCGGCACGCCGGAAGTTTTCCATGGCCATCTCGATACGCTCGGGATCGATTTCGTGTGTAATCAGCTTACCTCCTGTCTCGCGAAGTGCAAGGCAAAACCACATAGAGGAGTAACCATTCGCAGTCCCTAACTCTACCACATGCTTGGCTCCGAGTAATTCGGTAAACATACGCATCAACCGGCCATCCTCGGGCAACACGTTTCCCATTCCTTGTGCCTGGTTATCCTGCATATCGTCCATCACGCCGATGATCCGCTTCTCAACTGTATCTCGCGGATATGGATGCCGGCTGAGCCACTTACGAGAGACTTCTTCCGCCGTTGGGAAATCGGTGCTTTTTGAGGACAGAGGGTCGGGATTCGGCGAGAAATCGAAATCCTGATCCTGGTTACTTATGAAGCGTGACATCAGGTCGTAAGTCTCAAACCAGATAATATTCGGTATTGTTACTGGATTGCTCTGAGCTTTTAAATGATTTGAACTGATAGCAAAGGTTGTTATGAAAAAAAATAAGGGAATCCATATCGGGGATATTTTTGTCATTCTTGAATACTTCATCTTTGTGTTTGTTATGTATTAATAGAATTGAAATTAAATCATGTCTTTTACCAATGCGCTATATAATAAAAGGGAAATCAGTCAGACTAATTTAAGTTAAAATAACATATATTTTATTCAACATTTATTTGACCTTTTATCCAGTCAGATAAAAGGCTAACTGTGCGGCTACCTTGTAATCTCTTATAAAGACAAAATCATATAATTCGAAAACCTGCTCATATGTGGTCAAAGCCTCTTCATACGATCCCTGGGCAATAAGTCTTTCCACCTCCATGATCTGTCTATGGTATACTATATAATCCGGGTTGGCAGAAACCTGAAAACCAATTAAAAAATAATAATCGGAACGAGACATATTAGGAACAGCTTAAACTTCATTATTTAAATGCTTGTCAATCTATGGTAAATGACTGATTCGGCCATTCAGGTCATATCAGCACATAAATATTGTTATCGATGGTTGTTATTTATTGTATGATATAGGAATAAAACCCATCACCACTGTAGTTAGCACCTTCTACCAGGACCAATATTCTATTTGTCCCTTTATTGAGACGTATTTGGAGACTATTGCCTGCATGATCCGGATCTTGAAAAAAATCAAACCATGCATGTCTTTGTTTCTCTATGGCTCCCACATATTTGGAATTAACCCAAATGAGTAAATTATTTAAGGAGCTAAACTGAATTTCTGTTTGTACTTCGTTTTTCGATTGGATTTTAGTTGAGAAATAAGCGAATTTCTGATCCGATGAGTACCTACAGATCTTCCCTGCCAGTACACATCCTCTTGCATCCGCAAAAGATTCTGACCAGTCATACTCTTGCTTATCAAAAACAATTGGATGGGTATTTGCAGATTCTTCCACTTCATCAACGCGTTTATTGAATGGTCCCAGAACAATCCAATCGGTTATCATTTGATCCTTGTGGTAAACGATCTCACTTGATGGCACCAATGATGTATAGCTAAACCCTTCAATATGATCAACAGTAATATTATCCAACCATACCTCACCACCTACCAACCGGGGTTTAAATCCTATTTTCCCATCCGGATATTCATAATATCTAAAGATGACCTTTGGCTTTTATATAGATACACCCAAAATCAATTCTATTTGCCTGATGATAGTTGTATACCATGCCTAAATAATCATGTTGATCAGTGGGGAATAAAGCTTCCCCTTTGATTACCACACTCCCCCATTTATCAGAATCTTTAATTAAAACACATTCAGCAGATCTATTTGGGGAAAGTTTTAGTACAGATTTATGCGCTGAATCTTCCGTTTTTATTATTTGAGCAATGCCATGCTCCTTGTATTCCCATTTTCCAAGATCTGTTTCAAAATCTTCATAATACAAGCCTTGTGCATAGATCCCATTACTTAAAAAGATGGAAATTGTTAAGGTGATTATTTTGCTGTTCATTGTTTGTTGTTGTTTAACGATTAAGAATTATTCGCAGAAATAAGCCAGCTTACTCCTTCCTAAGTCTGTTTTTTATCAGCGCAATCTGCCCCATATGATTTGCAGAATGTTCCAGGACATGAAACCATACCCAGTGGTAGTTTATTCCCTCCTCAATATTTGAAGCAAACCACGCATCATCTCTGGTTTTAAGACCTTCTAGTGATTTTTCCCGAACCTCATTCCACAGATCCAGGTAATACTTTACAGGTTTTTCTTTTAGTTTTTCTCGTGATTCAGTTCCCAATTCACCGGCAATACCCCAAAATTCAGCTTCTTCATCCGTCCAGGTGCGTTCTTCTAACGTTTCAACCTGGTAATATGATTCGGTGGCCGCTATATGCATAATTATGGAACCAATGCTGTTGGCCTTGTCGTCAAAAAGGTAATCCGTTTCTTCCTGGTCCAGATCAGCTACAATTTCGGTTATCCGATCCTTTATATCTTCCAGCATATCTACCATAATGCCGATTTGAGGTGTATATCCTTCTACCGGTTTAATTTCGTACTGGGCATAGGCTAAGGAAAACGAAAAACTTAAAACCGCAATAGCAACATATTTTTTCAATGATGTCATAGTATTCTGTATAAGATTATTCGAGTTCTTTTCGATAAGGGGCATTAAATATAATTGAAAACATTGAATTAAATAAATAGGTTCAGATAATGATGCGAGCGAAAGTGAGAGTGTATTGGGAATACACACTGTTGTGTTTAATTCCTTTTCATTTTTGTAGTCTTTTTATAATTCTTCATCATTTTCCCAAAACCCTTATTCTTTTTTCGTTTTTCAGCGACAGTCGATTCAAAATGCTCTTTTTCCCGTTCCATTTTCAGGTAGTTCTCATAGGAGGACTGGTCTATTTCTCCACGTTCCACAGCTGCCAGAACAGCGCAGTCGATTTCTGTTGTATGCGTACAATCTTTAAATTTACAATATTCGGAAAGTTCTACTATGGTATTAAATGTAGTTTCCAATCCATCCGCAGAATCTGCTATACCAACTTCCCTCATACCCGGGTTATCAATTAAGATTCCGCCATTTTCAAGTACTATTAGTTCGCGGTGACTTGTAATGTGTCGCCCTTTATTAGAGCTTGCACTTATGGTATTCGTTTTCATCATTTCCTTGCCGGACAAATTGTTGACGAGGGTTGATTTCCCTACCCCGGATGAACCTAACAAACAGTAGGTTTTGCCTTTTTCTATTTGATCATTCAGGCTATCAATTCCATCCTGGGATTTATTGCTCAGGGTAATTACCGGTATTTGCTTCACTCTTTCCCGGATAGCTGTTGTTAAATTGGATAATTCAACATCATTGATCAGATCAATTTTGCTGAGAATGATAATTGGTTTTACATTAGACGTATTACAGATGGTCAGATATCTTTCGATCCGGTTGATGTTAAAATCTCGGTCAACCGCTTGTACGATAAAGGCATAATCAATATTCGTTGCAATAATTTGTTTTTCACCATGCTTCCCGACTGCATGTCGTTCAATACTTGTTTTTCTTGGAAAAACAGCATGAATAAGTACTTTATGGTCATCATATGTAGAAATAGCCACCCAATCTCCAACTGCTGGAAAATCTGATCTGTTTTGAGCTGAAAATCGCAGATTCCCGATAATTTCACCATCATATTCCTTAATGGTAGTTCTTACTACGTACCGTTCTTTATGCTCGGAAATAATCCGCCCTACGTCAAATGCATCAAGATCCCGGTCTTTCCGGTAATTTTCCAATTCTTCAGTATATCCTAATTCTTCAAGCGTCATATCTTTTCAATTACATTAAGTAAATCGGCATATTAGGTACAGTTTTAATTCTTGTTCAATATTCAAGAACTCCTGTGGGCATGGTAATTTTCCATTAAGAACCGACTTTTGAATAAACTTTACACACGCGACCTTTCAATAACCCACAGTTTGCCTTATTTGCTGTGTACAATGTTGTGAGTTCGTTATTCTCATCATTTTTCCAAGATATAAGAGTTCAATGATTTATTTTCATATTGAACTGAATTTATAGACTCAGGTATTGCTCTTTTTTTCATTACTTTAAATACAAAAGAGTTTT
>JAHEGY010000253.1 GCA_024644875.1 Cyclobacteriaceae bacterium | reverse complement strand
TGAACAAGATGCTTTTGATTCGATTCACAAGGCATGGCGGCGATTGGGTTATCCATTCAAGAAATTGGTTCCCTCCTATGCAACGGCTATCGGTAGTTCTGCAGATCGACCGGAAGCCTTGGCCGAAATTATGGGTATCATCATCAATGAGGGCATCCATAAACCCGCTTACCTGATTCAAGAAATAACATTTGCAGCCGATACGCCCTATGAAACTCATTTTGTTCGTAAGCCTGCGAAAGCGAAAAGAGTTTTGCACTCTGAAATTGCTCTAATTATTAAAAAATCTCTTTTTAATGTCGTTGAAAAAGGGACTGCCAAGCGCGTATACCAAGCATTTTTCAACGATGAAGGAACAAGGTTACCGGTTGGCGGAAAAACCGGGACAGGGGACAATCAGCATAAAAAACTTGATCCAGACGGGATGGTTATCTCGTCGAAAGTCATCAATCGTACGGCTACATTTGCGTTTATCATTGGAGATCGTTTCTTCGGCAACATTACCGCCTATGTTCCCGGACCGCAAGCAGGTGAATATTCTTTTACCAGTTCCCTGCCGGTAGCCCTCCTTAAGAATTTAGCAGTTCACTTAAAAGGTATCCTCAATACTTCTGGAACGAGCTAATTGAATGTAATAATTCCTACAGCGAACAATGCTGGAGCAGTTATTTCCTGCTCATTAATATCTTTTATCTCTTTCTCCAAACGCTTTAATTCTGGAAGAAATATTCTACCTGAGGAGATGTGTTGAGGCTAATGTTGTCTCTCGGGAATGAACACGGATTCACAGTTGCCTCATTTGTGGTGTAGTTTCTTAGGAAATAACCCAATCTGGTTCTCTGGTTGAGTTTCAGTTGGCTGAATTGCACGCCACATCTTCTGATTACGAAAGAACTTAGCCGAATTGTGGGATCAATTGTGAAATCAACTACCCTTTTGATCAGAATTTTACCCAAATAAAAGGCATCATCGGCAAATATTAAATCTAATCCCGCTAATTCGCTGGAGCGATTTTGACTTTCGATATAATAAAAAGCCAGTCCATTCCCGCTGATATCGATAATTTTAGCCAGTTTAGTAGATAATTCTCCAAGTTCAGCATTGCCCATGCTTTCGCCATTCATGTGCCCGGATATGGCAGGTCTTGGCCTAAGTACGGCAAACGAACCGTCCTTTACCTTAAATCGCTTGTGCTCCCTTCTGTCCGGCATATTTCTCCTTTCTATATTGACTAGCTGCTATGTATTTATTTTAACATTTATGCAATTTTCTTACCACAATGTAGCACGTATAGTTTTCGGACAATATTTCACTTAATATTATTTGCTATTTCAGTTGGTTAAATTTTTATTAAGAAATAAATTTCTTTTTATATTCTGCATTTTGATATGGTCGTTCCATTCAATCAGTATATTTTTATAGACACCTTCAATACAAATATTTATAATTTCTGACAAATTATAAATCCAATTGACAAATTGTAAGTAATTTGCGATCGTCTCTTTCATGATTCCTCGACTGATTTCCAGTAAACTGAAACAATTGACATATCCATATCCTGTTGTTGCAATTTCAGGTCCTTGACAATCGGGTAAAACTACCTTGTTTAACAATATCGGGCTCGGTTCTAAAATCGGCCATTGTTGGGTTTCGCATTGCACGATCGAACTGACAAAGTAGCCGAAGATAGAATCAACCCCAAAATATCTTTCCGCAAAAATTTTAATAAACGCCTGATTATGAGTTCGAAGGTCTATTTTTACGATACAGGGTTGATCTTATCTTCTTGGAATTGATTCCCCTGGACATCTTTCAACCCATGCATGCATTCAGAGGACCGGTGTTTGAACCCTGGGTTATTAGTGAAGTATTAAAAGAAAGACTCAACACCTGGAACCACCCAGTTTAGGAAGGAGAAAGGCATGAAAACAGCAGAGGACATCCTTGAGGACAAACGACGCGAGATTGTATCCATTTCATGGGATCAGACGGTTTACCAGGCTTGTCGGAAAATGGTCGATAACAAAATCGGCGCAATTCTGGTTAAAAGAGACGACGGTTTTGTGGGGATCTGGTCGGAACGCGATCTCTTGCGCAACATCGCTTCTGAAGGTTTCGACCCCCAAAAGGTAAAAGTCGGCGACTATATGACCTCCCCGCTTCGCACCGCAAGCCACCGTACCCGCATTTACAAGCTGGAAGAAATGTTTCTGGGATTGTTTCTAAGACACATACTCATCGAAAAGGATGGCGAATACATCGGCATGCTGTCAATCGGAGATGTACTTAGAGCCGGCCTGCTTGAAAAGGACCGGCAATCTAAGGAAATAAATGATTTTGTCAGCTGGGACTATTACGAGAACTGGAAAGCGGGGCGGAAGAAGAAAAGGTGAGTTTGTGCAGATGATTTAATGTTTTTAATTATTGCCGAATGAGTAATTCATCATGACCCAAAATAACCGCTTTGAGCTGAAACAAACTCCTGAGTGTATTTATGTCGGATTTAGCACTGAACA
>JAHEGY010000065.1 GCA_024644875.1 Cyclobacteriaceae bacterium | reverse complement strand
ACTAGAGAGCAGAAACGGAAGCTCAGGGAAGTAGAAAAGTTAAATACGAGACTTAGAGAAGTAGATGAATTGAAAGACCAGTTTCTGGCCAACACATCGCATGAACTGCGGACACCATTGCAGGGCATTATCGGTCTGGCGGAATCTTTAAAGGATGGTGTTGCAGGTAAATTACCTCAAAAGGCTATTGATAACCTGAATATGATCAATTCCAGTGGTAAAAGGCTGGCTAACCTGGTCAACGACATCCTGGATTTTTCAAAACTGAAGAAACATGACCTTGAACTTCAACTGAAGCCGACAGATATTCGCAGTGTAATAGAAGTGGTTATCACGATTCTTCAGCCTCTGATCAAATCCAAAGAAATTGAATTAACCAATGATATACCTGAAAACCTACCGTTTGTTATAGCTGATGAAAACCGTCTACAACAGATCCTGCATAACCTTGTGGGCAATGCCTTTAAGTTTACTGAAAAAGGACATATTCAATTATCGGCACGAGTTAATGAAGGGATGGTTGTCATTAAAGTAGCTGATACGGGCATAGGTATACCTAAGGATAAACAAAAAGGCATATTCAAATCCTTCGAACAGGTAGAAGGAGGGATCAGCCGTGAATATGGAGGCACGGGATTGGGCCTTTCTGTAACCAAACAATTGGTTAAACTACATGGTGGCAAGATTAAAGTAGATTCTGAACCAGGTGAAGGTTCAACCTTCTCGTTTTCCCTACCTCTTAGTGATGAAAAAGCCTCTAAAAGCGAGAAAATTAAAAAGGATTTGGTTAAACAACATGTAGGAGAAGAAGAAATGGAGGAGGAAAAAATGGATGGGACTGGAATTATTGGGGAGATCCTTTCCTCACCATTAAATGGCAGAGTAGATATCTTGGTAGTAGATGATGAGCCGATTAATCTGCAAGTACTAAAAAACCACCTATCATTAGAGGGATATCATGTTACCCTGGCCAATAATGGAATGGAGGCCATCGATCTCATAGAGAAAGGTAATACATACGATTTAATCATCTTGGATATCATGATGCCAAAGTTATCAGGTTATGAAGTCTGTCAGAAATTACGGGAGTTATTCCTGCCTAGTGAATTGCCAGTTGTGATGCTTACAGCAAAGAACCAGGTAATTGACCTCGTGGAAGGCTTTAAGACAGGTGCGAATGATTACTTGACTAAGCCATTTTCCAAGGATGAGCTATTAAGCCGTATCAAGACACATCTTAACCTGCAACGAATAAACAGAGCGACAGGAAAGTTTGTGCCTTATGAATTTCTGAGAGCTATAGGAAGGGACTCCATTACTGAGGTGAATTTGGGTGACCAGGTCCATAAAGAGGTGAGTATATTATTTCTTGATATCCTGGGATATACAACCCTTTCAGAAAACATGACCCCTAAGGAGAACTTCCTGTTTATTAATGAATTTGTGGGACAGTTGGGACCTGTGATAGCTGAGAATAATGGATTTGTTAACCAATACATTGGCGATGCCATTATGGCCATATTCCCTAAAAACGCGGAGGATGGATTGAAAGCCGCTGTGGAGATGCAGCAGCAAATGGACGAATTTAACCAAATGAGGGCTAAAGAAAATAAGAAAGAGATAAGGATGGGTATTGGGCTACATACAGGGCCATTGATCATGGGTATAATCGGGGATAAGCACCATGCTGAACCAACGACCATAGCCGATACAGTAAATATTTCCTCAAGACTTGAAGGATTGACAAGACAATATGGGGTTAGAATTATCATCAGCGAAAGCAGCACCAAGCAGTTGAAAAATTCCGGAGATTTTCATTTACGTTATCTGGGACAGGTACTAGTTAAAGGCAAACAAAAACCTATAAAAATGTATGAGTGTATTGATGGTGATAAAGAAAATATTTTAAAATTAAAAACGGATCTACAAAACGATTTCGACAAAGGACTGAAACATTTTTATAATAAAGATTTCCCCGAGGCTTCGGTTGTATTCAACAACATTATAAAGCAAAATACGGATGATCACGCAGCGGCTTATTTCTATAGAAGGGCTGCAAGGTTTGCCTTAGATGGCGTACCGGAAGGTTGGACAGGAACTGAAAAATGGGATGTGAAGTAATCGGGTTCAGAAGTTATAATTTCATACCGTTTCAGGGTGCTGGATCTCGCCGATCTTATTCAGGATGCGTACTGCAGCAGAGTTCTCACCCTCCGTAGATAGGGAGATCTTCTTGATCTGGCCTTGTTGCGTAGCCGTAAGCAAGGTTTTATAAACCAGCTGGGTGCCGATCTTTTTCTTTCTGAAATCTTCAAGTACATATAACAGGTCCATATACAAATTGGAGCCCAAAAGCCATGAATTCAATTTGCCGATCAACCTCCCTGCTTCGTCAAAAGCCAATACATAAAAATATTTCGTTACCTGAACCCGCCGATCCAATTTCGCCTTGAATTGCTCCAGACTCATGTAATCATTTTTGGTATAAATCGCCGGAAGTGCCTGCTTGGCCTTGTTGTCGAGGTACAGATATTTTGTGATCAACTTTTCCGGAATATCCCTTTCTACAACAACTTTAAAATTATTAAACCTGGATTCCAGGTCTTTCAATTCCTTTGAAATCCTTTCTAATTTAATGGATTGTATTCTTATGTAATTTTCAAATAGCGCCATAACACCTGAATTTACTAAACATTGGACTTTATTCAAAAAAATAAAAACTGAAATTTGGATTTGAGTTTCTTCAGGTTTGTCTTATGTGATCACCCCAAACGAGAAGCCAAAAAATTCAGTCTATTCGATATAAAGACACGGTTAAATGCAGGTTGGTTGGATCGATATTTAAAAATCTAAATTTGAACTGTATGAAAATGATGTTATCTTGTATAGATAGATTGACGGGCAATTGGTTCAAAGTTGGGTTAAAAATCACCAGATACAAATGTTTGGAGTTTAAAGTAGCTATGATAAACCAATTTGCATATTCAATTTAACAGGTAAAAAAAATCAAAAGATAAAAACTTATTGATCTTGGATAAAACGGGACCAGGCATTTCCACCAGATACAGCAAACGTGTAATAAATGCCTGGGCATCCTATGACTGGTCTAATTCGGTATATAACCTGATCGTAACGACTGCCATTTTCCCGATTTATTACAGTGCCACTACCCGTGAAGCTTTTGGCGGAGAGATCGTGGATTTTTTTGGGATCTCCATGAGAAATTCGGTTTTATATACCTATGCTATCTCATTTTCCTTTCTCATCATTGTGATCCTTTCACCAGTTCTTTCCGGCATCGCAGATTTTGCTGGGATCAAAAAGAAATTCATGCAATTCTTTACCTACCTGGGATCTCTGGCCTGTATTGCACTTTTCTTTTTCGATGGGGAAAATGTGGAGTATGGGATAATATGTGCTGTTATGGCCAGTGTCGGTTATGCAGGATCTCTGGTTTTTTACAATGGATTTTTGCCTGAGATATGTCCCCTGGATAGAATGGATAATGTGAGTGCCAGGGGTTTTGCCATGGGATATGTCGGCAGCGTGATATTATTGATCATCAACCTGGCTATCATAATGAACCCGGGATCTTTTGGTTTCGGGAATGAAACATCAGCCACAAAGTTCGGCTTCCTTCTGGTAGGCATCTGGTGGGCCGGATTCGCCCAGATCGCATTCCATTATTTGAAAGACCACCCTACTGGTAAGAAAGTTACCAGACAGGTTTTTGGTCATGGCATCGATGAGCTGAAAATGGTATTCCTTGCCTTGATCAAAAGGAAAGTCATGAAACGTTACCTGGCCTCTTTCTTTTTTTATAGCATGGGTGTGCAGACTGTACTGCTGCTGGCACCCCTGTTTGCTGAAGCTGAGATCGGAATGGGGGCGGATGAAATGATCATGGTGGTTTTGATCCTCCAGATACTGGCTATCGGAGGCGCTTACTTATTTGCCGTAATAGCCAGGCACCTGGGAAATGGCTTTTCCATCAGTACCATGCTGATCATATGGGTGATCATCTGTATTTCGGGTTATTTTTTAAAAGAAAAAGTATCTTTTTATGTGCTGGCAGGGATGCTGGGATTTGCCATGGGGGGCATACAGGCGATATCCCGGTCTACCTACTCTAAACTGATCCCCACGGATTCAAAAGATACAGCATCCTATTTCAGCCTTTATGACGTAACAGAAAAAGTGGCCATCGTGATCGGTACCTTTTCCTATGGCCTGATCGACCAGGTGACTGGAAGCATGCGAAACAGTATGGTTTTTATGGCTATTTTCTTCCTGGCGGGTTTTGTTTTACTCCAAACGGCCGGGCTTAAGAGATCATTCGGTTTATCAGGGAATTCATGAAGCTATGATCCCAAGAATCTGTTGGATTTATTGGAGACTTATGAAGCGATGATCCCAGTAATTAGCTGGATTTAACAAAAATTCATAAAAGGGAAGCTTAGTTCACCGGAATCAAATCGGAGTGTCAAGAGACTCATAAATTGTAAGCTAAAATCGTGGGATTTTATCGGAATTTTTGGAGATACTTAATTGGGAAGCTAAGAACACAGGGATCAATCAGTATGTCAAAAGGTTCATTATTATTGGATCATAAATTCTCAGGATATATTGATTGGAGTTGAGACAAATTTATCTGGAGGTCGCCGATTGATTGGATCTGTAATTTTTTCAAATAGACACCGGCGTGACCTTCATACCTTGCTATTTAATCAATGAAAGAACAGGTAGCTGACCCCTATCGCAGCGATTATTCCAGCAAGGTCGGCAATCAGACCGCAGGTTACAGCATACCGGCTATTCCTGATATTCACCGCTCCGAAATATACAGCCAGAACATAAAACGTTGTTTCTGTAGAGCCCTGCATGACCGACACCAGCCGGCCTACGAATGAGTCAGCCCCATAGGTGTTCATCGCATCTATCATCATCCCACGGGCACCGGAGCCACTAAGGGGCTTCATAAAAGCAGTTGGCAATGCCGGCGTGAAATCGGTATTAAAACCCATCCAGCCCACAACACCGGAAATCCCCTCGACAAGGTAGCCTAAAGCCCCTGAAGTGCGAAAAAGGCCAATTCCAACAAGCATGGCCACCAGATATGGGATAATGGTGACTGCAACTTTAAATCCGTCTTTTGCACCCTCTATGAAAGCTTCGTAAACATTCACTTTCTTACGCATGGCCAATACGATAAAATAGACGATCACCAGAAATAAGAGTAAATTACCTGCAGTTGAGGATATAGCATTGATTGATTCTTTATCGATTGTTGAAAAGTAGGCAATTATTCCGGCTATAATAAAACAGATACTCCCCAGGTATAGCAATATTGTTTTGTCAAATAAATTGATCTTCTGGAAAATTGAAACGGATATCAAACCTGCCAGGGATGAGAAAAATGTAGCTATTAAAATAGGAATAAATACATCTGAAGGATCCTGGGCTCCCAGCTGACTTCGATACAACATGATGGTGATTGGCAATATGGTCAGGCTTGAAGTATTCAGCACCAGGAACATGATCTGAGCATTGGAAGCCGTGTCTTTCTTTTTATTGAGTTCCTGCATGCCTTCCATTGCTTTTAATCCAAGCGGTGTGGCCGCATTATCCAGCCCCAGCATATTGGCTGAGATGTTCATGATCATCGGGCCGATCGAATGATGATTCTCTGGTATCCCAGGGAATAATTTTCGGAGAAAGGGGCCCAGGTATCTGTAAAAGACCTTAACAATCCCGCCTTTTTCTCCTATTTTCATAATTCCGGACCATAGAGCCAGCACTCCCGTCAGACCTAATGCCAGTTCAAAGGCCATTTTTGCGGTCTCATAGGTATTGGTCATCAGGGCAGGAAAAATCTCAGCATCTCCAAGGAAGATTAACCGGACTAATGCAATAACAAAAGCAATCAGAAAAAAAGATATCCAGATGTAATTAAGTACCATGACCCAGCATTAAAATTTGCCCCTGCTTTAAAATCCAATAAGATTTAATATCCAGGGTAAATTACATCGGCAATATAGTAAAAATCTTAACAAAGATTGAAGTATTATTGAATCGAGCAACCTGTATTGGGGATTATGAAATGAATCATCTCTCAATCAATCTGTTCCACATTCCTGCAGGTATTTCTTTTCGTTCAATCGGAAACTATTGTGGCCCTAAGTGATCATTTTTCATGCGGTTATCTAAAGAGATCCATCTTTCTCAATATAAAACAAATATAGATCTGAAAGAGCAGGGAGAACTGTTTATTCATATTATTAATGTAAATTGGATTAAGCACAAACATACATCCGGAATAATTGCATCAGTCTTTTTTTGTGTATAAATTACACTTATTATTTTTTACAACCATTATGGCAATTTTTAAAAGCACCCTTGAAAGGATCATATTATTTCATTTAAAAATAGAAATAGCTCATGACTCAGATTGATATCAGTAATAATGAAGCCTGGTTTGTGACAGGCAGTCAGCATTTATACGGACAGGAAACCCTTGATCAGGTAGCTGACCACTCGAGAGAAATAGCAGAGGCACTCAATGGCTCTGACCTGATCCCTGTTAAGATAAGGTTTATACCCACCCTCATTACCCCTGAAGCTATTCTGAATTTATGTCTGGAAGCAAACAATAACGTGCATTGTATCGGTATCATTGCCTGGATGCATACTTTTTCTCCCGCAAAAATGTGGATCAACGGGCTAAAGGTATTGCAGAAGCCTATGGTTCATTTCCATACACAATTTAACAGGGACATTCCATGGAGTGAGATCGACATGGATTTTATGAACCTCAATCAATCCGCGCATGGCGGGAGGGAATTCGGGCATATATGCTCTAGAATGAATATAAAACGAAAAGTGGTCGTGGGTCATTGGAAGGAGGAAAACGTGATTAAAAGGATAGGAACATGGTCACGTGCTGCCAGTGGTTGGAACGATCTACAGGGAGCCAGATTTGCTCGCTTAGGGGATAATATGCGCCAGGTTGCGGTTACTGAAGGCGATAAAGTCGAAGCGGAAATGAAATTGGGATTTTCAGTCAATGGGTATGGAATTGGTGACCTGGTGGAAGTAGTTAATGAGGTAACGGAAAAGGAGATCGATCAACTGGTGCAAGTTTACATGGACTGCTATGAGGTAGTTCCTGAACTTCAGCAAACCGGCAATAAATATTCGTCATTGAGGGAAGCCGCCAGGATTGAATTGGGTATGCGATCTTTTCTTGAGCAGGGTGATTTCAAGGGATTTACCGATACCTTTGAAGATCTGTATGGACTTTCGCAATTACCCGGAATAGCCGTCCAGCGGTTAATGGCAGATGGATATGGATTTGGTGCTGAAGGAGATTGGAAGACCAGTGCTCTTTTGAGGGCCATGAAAGTGATGACTGCTGGATTAGAAGACGGGTGCTCCTTTATGGAAGATTACACCTATCATTTTCATCCGGATGGGCATAAGGTATTGGGCGCACATATGCTGGAGATCTGCGAGTCCATAGCTTCCGGGAAACCTTCCTGTGAGATCCATCCATTAAGTATTGGGGGAAAAGCGGATCCCGTAAGACTTGTCTTTGATGTTGATCCCGGGGAGGCCATCAATGTTTCTTTGGTCGATACCGGCAGCCGTTTCAGGCTTCTTTTAAACGAAGTTGTTACTGTAAAACCGGAGCAACCTCTTCCGAAATTGCCGGTAGCCAGGGTATTGTGGGAACCGAAACCGAACCTGGATATTGCGGCAACAGCCTGGATCCTGGCCGGAGGTGCACATCATACTTGTTACACTAAATCCCTGAGTACGGAGTGTATTGAGGATTTTGCAGAGATCGCCGGCATTGAGTTGCTGAAGATTGACGACCAAACCAGTATCGGTCAGATAAAAAATGAGATTAACTGGAACCAGGCCTATTATCAGTTAAAATAATCGATTAATTATTAAAATTTCTGATAATAGTTCCTTTGTATAGCAGATTATGCATTCACCAAAAGGAATGGAATTATTATTGTAAGTATAGAATTATATTTATATCAATGTTATTGAAAAGAATCAGTCATTGAACAGGTAAACCTACATACAGACAGGAAAGTCCATTGCAATTCTTTAAGGAAAAGCCATCGGAAGTCGAAAATCAAAAGGTATATGAAAATTCATTATGGTACAGTGCACCCCGGAATCTAAAAAAGAAGGCACAACCGGTAATCCCATCAGTGAGATTAGCCACAGACTTGAATTAATAAAAGACCGAATTACGAATGGAAATACCCCAACGATCAACAATGATTTCATACTTGCAGAAATAACACTAGATCCGGCTTTAGAATGCAGGTTCGTCAATTACAGCGGTGACCAGACCGAAAGGTACTTTACCGCTCTATCAATGGTGAAAAGGGCGTATTTTAAAATTTATTACTGTCATGATTCGATGTATGAAACAAGTATGGTTATCCTGCGGCCCATATCTGAAAACACGTAGCAGTTCAACTCAAATGTAAAATTCTGGAACTAATATATGTATAGACTATAAATATTGTAAATTATGAAATTGGAATTCAGAAACACACTTATATCTATTATCGTTTACATTTCAGTAGGAGTGGGTTCAGTTCTTGCTCAGGATAACAAACTGGACAACATCCTGTACGGAGCAGCCTATTATCATGAGTACATGCCCTATGACCGGCTTGATGAGGATGTCCGCCTGATGAAAGAAGCTGGCGTTTCAGTGGTCCGTGTGGGTGAATCCACCTGGAGCCTGTTCGAACCCAGGGAAGGTGATTTCCAATTCGCCTGGATGGACCGCATCATCGATGCCTTCTATGAAGCAGGGATAAAGGTCATTCTCGGAACGCCAACTTACAGCATTCCAGCCTGGATCTGGCATAAGCATCCGGAGGTATTAATTGACTACACTGGCGGTAATGAGGCGTATTATGGGATACGGCAGAATATGGACATTACTAATCCCACTTATCTGTTTTACAGCGAACGAATCATCAGGAAAATGATGGAACATTACGCATCACATCCCGGGATTATTGGGTTCCAGGTAGACAATGAGACGTTGACCAGAGGGGTAAATAATTATAACTATTATGTCAGTTTTGTTAATCATTTAAAGGATAAATATAAAAGCCTGGATACACTCAATAAAGTTTGGGGGCTTAATTACTGGGGAATGAATATTAACAGTTGGGAGGAGGTGCCACCGAGAGATGGCATAACAAATCCTGGATATAAGCTGGAGTGGGAGCGGTTTAATCGAAAAACTGTGGCAGACTTTTTAACCTGGCAGGCGGAGATCGTTGACGAATATAAGCGGGATAATCAATTCATTACGCATTGTTTTATGCCTTCCGTTCAACTGATCGATCAAAGGGCCAGTGGAGAAAAGCTTGATTATTTTGCTGTAAATGTATATCATGGCCAGCAAGACCACCTTACTGGGAATGAAATTGCATTTGCAGGTGATTTTTTCAGATCGGTAAAGAATAAGAATTATTTGATCACCGAAACAAATGCACAAACCATTGGCTGGAATTCCAGGTCCCAGCAACCTCCCTATCCAGGACAACTAAGACAAAATGTATACGCCCATATCGGGTCGGGGGCTAATATGGTAGGCTACTGGCACTGGCACTCCATACATTATGGTCAGGAGACTTATTGGAAGGGGATCCTTTCCCATGACCTCCAGCCGAACCGGGCATATGCTGAAATGAGTAAGACGGCTCATGAACTTAAAAGAATCGGTCCCATGATCGTTAATCTCAGAAAAGAAAATGAAGTTGCCATCTTGTTCAGCCATGACTCGAATGATGGCCTGAATGCGATGCCTTTCAATGGATCTGGTGGACCCTATCAAAGCGAACCAAATAATGTTTACCGTAACGAGCTGGTGGCGCAGTTTCATAGGATTCTTTATGAAAATAACGTAGGTGTAGACTTTATTTTTCCGGATAACTCAGATTGGGATACATATAAACTGATCATCGTGCCATCCCTGTATATCGCATCTGATGAACTGCTTGAAAAATTAAAAGACTACATCCGGAATGGCGGGGATGTTATCATGCAATTCAAGAGTGGCTTCTGTGATCAGAATTCCATGGTACGTCCGGAATTGGCACCGGGTCGACTTAGGGAAGCTTGCGGATTCTATTATCAGGAGTTTTCAAATATTGGGAAAATGAGCCTGAAAGATAATCCATTTGGAGTGGAAGATAACACCGTAAGGGATTGGATGGAATATCTAATCCTCGAAACAGCCGAACCGATTGCCTATTACGATCATCCTTATTTTAAGGAATATCCGGCCATTACCATCAATGATTATGAGAAAGGTACTCTGTTGTATGAGGGCACCTGGGTTTCGGATCAGATTCAGACCAGGATCCTTTTGGAAAGCCTTGAAAGGGCTGGTATTGATCATAAGAACCATACCATAAAATGGCCGGTTGTTGTGAAATCAAGCATAAATGAAATGGGGCAAAATCTGCATTTCTATTATAACTATTCGTCAGTGACGAAAGATGTAATACATCCTTATAAAGCTGGATTGGAATTATTAAATAATAATAAAGTAAAATCAGGAGAATCATTGAAAATTGATCCGTGGGGGATTTTGATCGTTAAGGAGAAATAATCAGTTAAACAAAACATTGTCATATTATTATGAGAACAATTTTCTTTCTCATTGGTATTGCCGGTATATTGTCATTTGCCTGTAATCCAAGTAAAAGCGATAATCAAATAAAGGGTATTGCACTGATAAAGCATACGCAGCAAGATGCTAAATACGCAATATCGGCTTTCAGGAAAGCATGCCGTGAAAGAGGTATAGATGTACAAGAATTTGATCAGGAAGTTGATGGGTGGTTGAACCTGATATTGAAAGATTCGGCTGACCAAAAAGGAAATCATGCACTGGTTGATGAAAGTTATGAATTACATGGAATAGACCAGGATAAAATGATGGTTTTTACATCTGATAAACGGGGACTGATTTATGCTTTACAATCTGCATTTGAAGCGTTATTTATTTTTAATAAAAATATTAGTGAAATTCATGTCCGCAATGAACCGGAATTTGGGTTCAGATCCATAAAATTCAATCTTCCGTGGAATTCTTATCGTGAACATGAAACCCTTCAGTTGCATGCGGCAACCCTTCGTGATCTTGGATTCTGGGAGCGCTTTCTGGATATGATGAGTGAAAACCGGTTCAATACGCTTACCCTATGGTCGGTACATCCCTGGACTTATATGATACGGCCTGAAAAATATCCTGAAGCTTGTCCTTTTAATGATGAAGAATTGGCCGATTGGCAGAATTACTGGCATGGGCTGTTTGCCCTGGCCAATGAAAGGGGAATAAAAGTGTTCATGATCAACTGGAACATATTTGTCTCTCCTGAATTCAGCAAGCTTAAAGATGTGGCCGAGTACAGCCAGCACCTCGATTGGGGGTATAATGGAGATGGAGACTATTCCGAACTTGTTCAGCAATATAACAAAGATCTGGTTAGAGAGGTCTTAGAGACATATCCGGAATTATCAGGGATCGGGGTGAGCCAGAACGAGCGAATGAAAGGGGAAAACATTTCAGAAGAAAAGTGGCAGCAATGGATTGTTGATACCTATTTTGATATAGTCAAAGAAGCAAGACCCTCCGGGGAATTTATTCTTCGTGGTCATACACATCCTGCCCCGGAACTTACCAGGTCAGCAATTGAAAACAATGCCGATCGTTTACCAGAAAAAGTATGGGTTCCTTTGAAATATAATTGGTCCCATGGACACGCTAGACCTCAGCTTTTCTACATACACGGAGGATCTGATTCTGACATATGGTGGAATCCGGTACCCGATCGGTATAAAGTGGTCTTCACCATCAGAAATGAAGATTTTTTCGTTTTACGTTGGGGTAGTTATTCCTTTATAGAGGAACTTTTAAAATTCAATCGATCCAATCCCGCTGTTGGTGGATTTATTATCGGATCTGAAACATATATCCCCGCTAAGGATTATATCACCCTGCCAGGTGATCATAAGACATGGGACTATGCTTTTGAAAAACAATGGTTATTTTACAAATTGTGGGGTCGTTTAATGTACAATTCTGATCTCAGCAAAGAGGTATTCAACGATGCATTCAACCACCAATATGGGATCAAACAAGGCCATCTTCTCCTGGAAGCTTTTGACCTGGCCAGTCAGATGCCTTTAAAGCTGGCAAGCTATTATGGGGCCACATGGGATTTTACCCTGTATTCCGAAGGCTTTCTTTCAGGATTCCGGCCCTGGCGAGGAGAAAAATGGGACAGCCATTCTGCCTTCCTTTCAGTGGAAGATATAGTAGGTGCTAATCCGGTTGATGAAAATTGGCAGAATATTGAAGAATATGTACAGACCATTACCAGTGCCAAAGCATTGTCTGACAGTATGACTACTCCGCTCGAAATCGCGGACGAATTACATAGATCCGGAACCGGAGCTTTAAAAATCCTGGAATCTCTGAACCCAGGACAACCTACCCTTAACCATGAGATGGCAGATATTAAAACATGGGCTTATCTAAGTCTGTATTTCTCGGAGAAACTTAAAGGGTGTGTTGCATTCGAGTATTTTCGGAAGGAAGGAGATCTGGAACAAAAGGAAATTGCGGTAAATCATTTGAATAATGCGCTGAATTATTGGGATAAAGTTATAGAGACCTCTGCGTCTTACTTTGATGAGATGCCCTTGCTCCATTTTGGCGATAATTTTATTGAAGAAGATTTTGTAAGACCTGTAGAAATGTTCAGTTGGAAGAATTTCAGAGACCAGGTCGTCCGGGATATTGAATACGTCAGGGAATATTAATAGAATGGCTGATATTTCGGCAATCCTTTTTTTGCTGTATAGTCCCTTTGTTACCGAAAAGATTATATCGCTTAAAACGAACCTTGAATTGGCTAGATAAGATTCAAATTACACGTATAAACCTTTCATTGTTTACACGTATATCTTGAACCAAAATACGTATAAAGATTATACAAATAATACGTATAACCAGGATTTGGAAACCCTTTACCGGATCCGGTCCACTGACTTGACCAGCTTTTCATCTTTACGGATATACCGGTTTGCAATGGAGTTGAAAATCAAGGCTACGGCCGGCATGAACAATCCCAGTTTGTATTCTCCTAGTATATTCGGTAAAATCTCATTCTGAGCATTGTAGGTTAGATATACTAAAAATACAAGAGATCCGGTCATTAAAAGGGAATTTAAAGTGCCTAACTTGATCTGGGTGAGCCTGTTTTTGTATTTGAAGATCTCGATCCATGAAATGATCGCGGTCAAAACAGCAACACCTCCACTATATGCGTAGGGAAGATAAATAAACTGCACTACCGATTCAGCATTTTCCTGATATAACATGAAGGTGGAAAATACTTTGTACATTTCTCCACTGCCAGGATCTAATTTCAACCATACCGGTAAAAAGAGGAATCCGATCATGCAAATGGATGAGATTAAAAGAAAGATACTTTGTACTCTTTGGATCATCTGATTATCATTTTTTTGACAAAACTAATCATGCAATTAAATATATCTTAACATTCTTCATCTTTTTACTAGTTTTGAATTAAGGCTATCTTTGTTTTTCTAATCAGATTGAATGGCTAGGTATTTTATCGAATTATCTTATAAGGGCACAAATTATCATGGATGGCAGATCCAGAAAAATGCCACCGGGGTTCAACAATTGCTGAACAAAGCATTGAGTCTGAAGATAGGTAGTGATACTGAAACGGTAGGAAGTGGGAGAACAGATAAGGGGGTGCATGCATTACAGCAATTTGCTCATTTTGATTTATCTAAAAGGTTAAACCAAGAACATCTGGCCTTTCAGTTGAACCGAGTCTTACCAAACGACATTGTTGTGAAAAGGATCTTTGAGGTAAAGCCGGTAGCGCATGCAAGATTTGACGCTGTTTCCAGGAGCTATCAATATAAGATAAACCGATCAAAGAACCCATTTCTGTTTGATACTTCGTATTATCGAAGGGGAGACCTGGACCTTAGCCTGATGAACCAGGCTGCCGAATTACTAAAGGGGACTCAGGATTTTGAAAGTTTCAGTAAGGTAAAAACGGATGTGAACCATTTCCGTTGTACCATAACGAGATCGGAATGGATAGATCAGGAAGATAAAATTAATTATTATGTGACAGCAGATCGATTTTTACGTGGGATGGTGCGTACTTTAGTTGGAACAATGCTGGATATTGGAACTGGAAAGATAAATTTGGATGATTTAAGAAAGATCATTGAAAGCCTGGATAGACAAAAGGCTGGAAGAGCGGTGCCGGCACATGGATTATATTTGACTGAGGTAAAATATCCTTCAGATATATTTATAAACGAACGACCTTGACAAAAGAAAGTTTAAAGGGAAATATCATTGATTTAACCGTGCTGAAGAGACTTCTTCAGTATGTAAAGCCTTACAAATGGATTTTCCTGCTTCTGATATTTCTGACCATTTTACTGGCAACTCTGGGCCCCCTGAGGCCTTATCTTGTCGGGCTTACCATTGATAACAATATTGCCGCTGGTGATTATCCGGGATTATTAATGATGGTTGGGATCATATTCGGCCTTTTGTTGCTGCAATCACTTGTCCAATATGCGCATACGTTCCTGTCTGACTGGCTCGGACAGCACGTAATCAGGGATATCAGGATAAAATTATACGAGCATTTGTTGACCCTGAAACTCCAGTTTTTTGATAAAACACCTATAGGCAGGCTGGTGACGCGGAATGTATCTGACATTGAAACATTGGCTGATGTGTTCAGCCAGGGTCTGGCCGCGATGATGGGTGACCTGCTACAATTGGTCGTGATCCTGACCATAATGTTTTATACCGACTGGCGATTGACTTTGATCAGTCTTTCAACATTGCCTTTATTGATAATCAGCACCTATGTATTTAAGGAAAAGATAAAGTCAGCCTTTAATGAAGTTCGCAATGCAGTCTCTAATCTTAATTCCTTCGTCCAGGAACATATAACGGGGATGAGTATCGTACAGATCTTTAACAGTGAAGAAAGAGAATTCGAAAAGTTCAAGAAGATCAATAACGAACACCGAAAAGCAAATCTAAGGTCTGTGCTTTATTATTCCGTATATTATCCGGTAGCGGAGGTGATTCAGGCAATCGGTATAGGTTTGCTGGTCTGGTATGGGGCAAAGGGGGTTATCCAGGAATTTACCTCAATTGGGGTACTGATTGCCTTTATAATGTACATTCAGATGTTTTTCAGACCCATCAGGATGATTGCAGACCGCTTCAACACCTTACAACTTGGTATCGTAAGTACCTCAAGAATCATTAAATTACTAGACAGTCAGGATCATATCGCGGACAACGGAAATATGGTGCCGGAACATTTTAAGGGCGAGGTTGAATTTAAAAAAGTGTGGTTCGCCTATGAGGAAGAGAACTATGTGCTAAAAGATATTTCCTTTCAAGCCCGCCATGGGGAATCGATTGCCCTGGTCGGTGCCACGGGTGCGGGAAAGAGTTCGGTTATAAATCTTTTATCCAGGTTTTATGAAATTAATGCCGGATCCATTTATATGGATGGTATTGATATCAAAGAATATGATTTACATGCACTTCGACGTCACATTGGTGTTGTTTTACAGGATGTTTTTTTGTTTTCCGGCTCAATCAGGGAAAATATAACTCTTGGGAATAAGGATATATCGGAAGGCCAGATCCTGCATGCGGCCGAACTGGTGGGAGCCCTCGGTTTCATTCAGAAACTTCCAGGGGGTCTAGATTATGATGTTATGGAAAGAGGGGCTACCTTATCTGTTGGACAAAGGCAACTTATTTCTTTTATCAGGGCCATGGTATATGACCCACAGATCATAATACTTGATGAAGCGACTTCTTCCGTGGATTCAGAGACGGAAATGATGATCCAGGCTGCCATTGAAAAAGTATTGAAAGGTAGAACTTCAATTGTTATTGCACATAGATTATCTACAATACAGCGTGCAGATAAAATACTCGTGTTTGATAAAGGTGAGATAAAGGAATCCGGAAACCACCAGGAACTGCTTGCTAAGAATGGGTATTATACCTATTTGTATAATGTACAATACAAAGAACTGGTTTAAGATGAGGAAACCGTATATATTTATCGCCCTGGCATTGATCATCACAACACTGTTGATATTATATGATAAGCTGGGTGGGTTTAGTGACCCTGAGCTCTCATTTGAACCAGTAAAGGAATATGTGCTGGCAGGGCGCTTTTTCAATGGCAATACCTCAGATCCAAAATTAGAAGCGTTGTTCAATGAAATGAGATCTGTCAAGGACCGTAAAAAGGTGGGCGGACCACTGGTGATGGTATGGTATGAAGTACCTGAAAGTTCGAAGGATTCCGTACAGTTATTTGTCGGGATTGAGATCATGGCGGATGATGATTTTCCTGATCATCTTGATTCGGTGTATCTTGAAATGAATGGGTTGGTCAGGGCAACCATCAGGAAGCATGCCAGTGTTATGCCGAGTCCTTCAATGATCATAAATGAGATTAGAGAGTATGCTGATAACCAGCAATATAACCTTCAGAACCTGGTGATAGACAAATACTTATCAGATACTGTTGTTTATACAGAAATTCCCTTGAAATTCTAATTTCTTAATTTTGTATATCCTTTAGATTTTCGTATCATATTTATTCAAGTGTATTTGTTCGAATAGATTAATACGTATACTTTTGCACTTTAGGAAAAAGTAGATGAGCGATAAAATAAAACACGAATGCGGGATTGCTCTCATTCGCTTACGAAAGCCCCTTAAGTACTACATCGAGAAATATGGCACGCCTACCTATGCAATGAGTAAATTGTATCTGCTTATGGAAAAGCAGCATAACAGGGGACAGGATGGTGCAGGTGTCGTAAACATTAAAATTGATCTTAAACCAGGTCACAGGTATATCAGCAGGATAAGATCCATTGAACCCCAACCTATTGCGGATATATTCAGGAAGATATCAAAGAAATATAAAAAAGCCAGCAAAAATGCTTCCCGGAAGTACTACAATTCACAATGGATGAAAGATAATGTAGCCTTTACCGGGGAAGTCTGGCTTGGTCACCTGCGATATGGGACACATGGGGTAAATTCCATCGAAAATGTCCACCCTATGTTGCGGCAGAATAACTGGAGGAGCAGAAGCCTCGTTATGGCCGGTAACTTCAATATGACCAATGTTGATGAATTGTTTGATAAACTAGTATCAATCGGGCAACACCCTAAAGAAAAAGTTGATACGGTTACAGTGATGGAGAAAATAGGGCATTTTCTTGATCTTGAAAATCAACAGATATTTGATAAATACAAAGATAATTTTTCCAACCAGGAGATCACCGAACTCATAGAATCCGAGCTGGATCTGCAGCGTGTGCTGGAAAGGTCCTGTAAGGACTTTGACGGTGGATATGCCATGGCTGGTATGACTGGATATGGTGCTGCTTTCGTGGCCAGGGATCCAAATGGGATCCGTCCTGCCTATTATTATGCTGATGATGAAGTTGTTGTAGTAACCTCAGAAAAACCACCTATAAAAACAGCATTTGATGTTGAATTTTCTGAAATAAAGGAAATACAACCCGGTCATGCCCTGATCATTGATAAGGATGGCAAATATCATGAACATAAGTTCATTGAACCCAAAGAGAAATTATCCTGCAGTTTTGAGCGGATCTATTTCTCAAGGGGAACCGATCCGGATATTTATGCTGAAAGAAAAACACTGGGGAGACTTCTCCTGCCCCAGGTATTGGATGCCATTAAGTATGATCTGAAAAATACTGTTTTTTCTTATATCCCGAATACAGCAGAGACCGCCTTTCTGGGACTTACTTCAGCTCTTGAAGAATACCTTATGGGACAACGCAAGGATGTGTTTATTGACAATAAACCCTTTCTTGACTCCAGGGAGGAATTGCTGGCTTTTAAACCGAGGGTAGAGAAACTGGTGCTCAAGGATGTTAAAATGAGGACTTTCATTACCGATGATGAGCATAGGGATGAGCTTGTAGGTCATGTATACGATACAACATATGAAGTAATTAGAAAAGATAAAGATTCAATTGTTGTTCTTGATGATTCTATCGTCAGAGGCACGACCCTGGAGAGAAGTATATTGACTTTATTGGATAAAGTTTCACCCAAGAAAGTAGTTATCGTTTCTTCCGCCCCCCAGATCCGTTACCCGGATTGTTATGGCATCGATATGTCGAAATTAAAGGATTTCATTGCTTTCAGAGCGCTTATGGCTTTGCTGAAGGACAAGGACCTTGAAGATAAATTAGATGAGGTGTATGAAAAGGCTAAAGCTTCATATGAAGAAAAAGACCAGCCGAATTATCTCAAAGAATTATACGATATGTTTACGGATGATGACATCACAGAAAAGATTGCAGAGATCGTCATACCCAAGCACATGAAATCTGAGGTTCAGATAGTCTATCAAACCGTTGATAACCTGCACAAATCCTGTCCCGGTCACCTGGGAGATTGGTATTTCACAGGTAATTATCCCACACCAGGGGGTAACAGTGTCGTCAACAAAGCTTTTATGAATTATATGGAAGGACTGACCGTCCGGGCTTATTGATCAGGAAGTAAGTTATTGCTTTATACTGCGAAGCTTTCGCCACAACCGCAGGTTCGTGATGCGTTCGGATTCACAAACTGAAATCCTTTCCCATTTAAACCATCGGAAAAATCGAGGGTAGTTCCAAGAAGATAAAGCAGGCTTTTCTTGTCGACAAGGATCTTGATGCCCTTATCTTCAAACACCTTGTCTTTTTCATCAATTGTAGCATCAAAACTAAGATCATACATCAGTCCGGAACATCCGCCTCCCTCTACTGAGACCCGTATGTTAGCATTTTCTTCCTGTCCTTCATCTTTTCTCAGGTTCAGGATCTTGTTCTTTGCTTTTTCTGTTATCTGTATCATGCTTTTATTTTGATCCAAATTTTTATGAAATAACTACAAAAGTAAACATAAAGTTTAAATGAAATTCCTATAGCAGAAAAATTTATTGAATATAAACGGTTCCATAAATCACAATCTTCCAACTTTTTATCCAGCCACAAAACTTAATTCAGTTTTGAAACTCCTAATAAATGTGTAAATTTCAGTTTGTTCAATACATTTTATAAAAAACCATACAGTGACTAAAATTTCAATCGCTGCGGCACAAACCATTCCCATAAAGGGAAATATTACAGAGAACATCAAACGACATGAAAAACTCATAAATTATGCAGCTGAAAAGGAAGTGGACATTCTTCTTTTTCCGGAACTTTCACTTACCGGGTACGAGATGGGATTGGCATCGGACCTGGCTATGAGTTTTTTTGATGAGAGGATCCATCCCCTGATGAATTTATCCCGGAATCATAAGATGGTTATCATTGCAGGAGCCCCTGTACGTATAGATAAAAGATTGTATATCGGGGCATTTATCTTAAATCCTGATGGTTCTTTATCCCTTTATATGAAACACCATCTTCATCCAGGTGAGGAAAAAGTGTTCCAGCCAGGGCACCTGAACCCAATGATCTATTCAGGTTCTGATAAAGCTTCATTAGCCATTTGTGCCGACCTGACCAATCCTGATCATGCTGCAGATGCTGCCCGGAATGAAAGCACGCTATATCTTGCAGGGGCTTTTATTACACCTGAAGGATATTCTAAGGATACGAATCTCTTAAAAAAATATGCCCGGAAATATAGTATGGGGGTTGCGCTTGCTAATCTTGGCAGCGAGTCAGGAGGTATGATGTCAGCTGGAAAGAGTGCAATCTGGTCCGATGCCGGTGAGAAGGTGGCTGGACTGGATGGTTTAGGAGAAGGCCTGGTCATTGCAAAAAAGATAAATGGTAGATGGTCCGGAAAATCCATGATCATCCAGTAACCTAAAAATCAGGATCTCTATGGCTCCACTGATTATTCTTATATTTTCATTTTTAATTTTCTTCAGTGTAAACAAGCTATTCTTTAAGAATAAACTGAGCGTTTCGTTCCAGGGTCGATCGGCAATGGCCGTGATGCTGGTCTTTACAGCATTGGCCCATTTCAATCAAACGGAGTATATGGTCGCAATGCTACCCGATTTTATACCTTATAAAAAAGCCACAGTATATCTTACGGGGATTATAGAGTTTTTAGCAGCGATAGGGCTTTTTATTAAGAAAACTGTGAAAATTACTACTTACCTTCTGATATTGTTCTACCTGTTGATCCTTCCCGCCAATATCATTGGAAGTATCAAACAGGTGAATCTGGGAGGAATGGATGCGGGAGCCCCATATCTATTTTTTCGTATTCCCTTACAGATCCTGTTTATGGTATGGATCTATTATTTTGGGATAAAGAAAATGAGTGATCACGATAGTGCGAATAAATAACATAATCACATGGCAGATAAAAGAACGGAAATTAGTGAATTGGGAGAATTTGGATTGATTAGACGTATCAAATCAAATTTTTCCATAAAGAATGCTTCTACAGTACTTGGCATTGATGATGATGCTGCGGTAATCGAGGCGGGTGATAAATACCTGCTGGTTTCTACTGACATGCTGCTTGAAGGTGTGCATTTTGACCTGGCATTTACGCCATTGAAGCACCTGGGATATAAAGCTGTTGCTGTAAATGTTTCAGATATCGCTGCCATGAATGGTTACCCAAAGCAGTTAACAGTAAGTATTGGAGTATCAAACAGGTTCTCTGTAGAGGCTGTTGATGCTTTATATGATGGTATAAAAATGGCCTGTGAAGCTTATGAGGTTGATCTTGTTGGTGGAGATACTACAGCCTCCGTATCCGGGCTTGTAATTTCTGTTACCATCCTGGGGGAGGTAGATAAGGATAAACTGGTTAAAAGAAACTCAGCAAAGAAAAAGGAGATTATATGTGTAACAGGGGATCTTGGGGCTGCCTATATGGGTTTACAGGTCCTTGAGAGAGAAAAGCAGGTATTTCTGGAAAATCCGGATATGCAACCCCAACTTGAGAATTACAGCATTATTGTGGGCAGGCAGTTAAAGCCGGAAGCCAGGATGGATATTATCCATGAACTAAAGGACAAGGGCATCGTGCCGACCTCGATGATCGACATTTCTGATGGCCTGGCCTCTGATCTGTTTCACATCTGTAATCAGTCTGGGGTAGGCGCGACATTATATGAGGATAAATTGCCTATAGATGAACAGACATATCAGACTGCCGGAAGTTTTAAGATAGATCCTGTAACCTGTGTCATGAATGGAGGGGAAGACTATGAATTACTTTTTACCATAAAACAGGAGGATTTTGAAAAACTGAAAAACCATCCTGATATTCATTTTATAGGTTATATACAGGTCCAGGACAAGGGGATTAACCTGGTTACCAAAGCCGAAAATGTAGTGCCTTTACAGGCTCAGGGCTGGGATCATTTTCATAAATCCTAGGTGTTTA
This sequence comes from Cyclobacteriaceae bacterium, assembly GCA_024644875.1. Classification (GTDB taxonomy): domain Bacteria; phylum Bacteroidota; class Bacteroidia; order Cytophagales; family Cyclobacteriaceae; genus JAGTVG01. The sequence goes on along the minus strand of JAHEGY010000065.1, from coordinate 4,000 downwards.
TGGTAATTTCCGGTAAGCCATTCATTGAAAAAGAATGAAGAGTTGGTTTAAAATAGATCGATCTTGCCATACCGGAATCTATCATTTATTTTCTGGCGACCATACGGATGACGGCTGCTTCTCCCTGATGATAAGGACCTTCTCTATACTCCTCGATTGTTTCATATAACTCCAGAATGTTCAATTCACTAAAATCATTTCGTAAAACCTCCTCATTATAAAGCATTTCAAGGACAGGTGGACCGCCTGTCTTCCTTCCAAGCTGGGCTTTGCTAAAAGCTTCTATCATTAGCAATCCACCAGGTTTAAGCAGCCTGATAAACTTTTGATGGATGTGCTCCCTGGCGTGGGGAGGTAAATGGAGGAAGATGAGCGCGATAGCATCATAAGCATCAATAACCGGTTCAAAGGATGACAAGTCCTGTACCTGGTAATCTAAGTTAACATTATTAATTTCAGCCAGTTTTTTGGCTTTATACATTCCTGCCTTGCTTTGATCCACAGCGTATACTTCCCATCCTCTCAACGCGGCATAAACGGCGTTACGTCCTTCACCTTCACCCGGAAGAAGGATCTTTCCGGTTGAATTGCTGTCAATGAATGACTTAAAATAAAGGTTTGGTTCAGTACCATAAGCATATTCGCTTTCACTGTATCGAACGTCCCAGAATTCTGTACTCATATATACCGAGGTTTTTTAATGGTAAAAGTTTAATCAGGGGAAATGTTTCGCCCAAAGTTGAATTTATGTAAATTTATAAAAGGTTTAAATAATTTTGTCTCCTAAACAATTTTTTAAGATGGCTAATACACCTCCAAAAAGATATCAGGAAGTTAAAGATCAGTTTCCCGAGATCATTGAAGCTTATGAAAAACTTGGTAAGGCTACCCATGAAGGACCGCTCCCTCCAAAATATGTGCATTTAATTAAACTTTCAGCATCTGCCACGATGAGGTCGGAAGGGGCTGTACATAGTCATGCAAGACGGGCGATGGAACATGGTGCATCAAAAGAAGAAGTCCGCCATGCAGTAATTCTTTTGACAAATACCATTGGCTTCCCAAATATGATGGCAGCACTGTCCTGGGTAGATGATATTTTAAACTGATGTTGGGGTTATACATTAGGTCTTTATTTTTTATTTTCTGCGCTTCCATAATATTCTGGCAGTGTTCGGTCGATTCCCGGTATGTGGTCACATATCCGGAGATCCAGGAGCTACAGACGAGCGATCTCTACGAGGTTCAGGTGAATAACCGGACGGTGTGGGTAGAGAAATTCAGGACTGAAATGGATATAGAAAACCTCGCGGAGTGGTTTACCACTGAATCCTACACCAGGGAACAACAAGAAGTGCATATTGCCAATTTCTCCTGTGAATCACAGATCTTGGTCACCCTGAAGGTCAATGAACGTGTAAAATCGGTAAGTATCAAGCCAAACAGCAGAGAAATAAAGCACATCATTGAAGGAAATCTTATCCGTTTTTCTTTACCCGGACCCGATCAAATATATATAGAGATCAATGACCTTGCACCCTTATGTCTGTTTGCAAATCCTATTGAAAGTGATGTGCCTGATCAGAACGATGAGAAGGTCAGATACTTTGGTCCGGGTGTACATAATCCGGGTATGATGCAGCTTAATGACAATGAGATCATATATATAGCAGGAGGAGCTATAGTTTATGGTGGTATCCGGGCGAATGGATCATCAGATATAAAGGTATTGGGGAGAGGTATATTAGACGGTGGTTTTGAGCATAAGCGAATGGTTGTCCTGGAAGATGCTAAAAATATTGAATTTAATGGAATCCTGATACGGAATGGTGTTTCATGGACCAACACAGTTATCAATTGTCAAAATGTTAAATATAAGGGTGTAAAAGTGATCAGTTTTGGTCCCGGGGGTGATGGCATCAACCCATTGGGATCACAAAATATGGAGATCTCTAACTGTTTCCTGCGATGTACCGATGATTGCATAGCCATAAAATCCCCTGATTCCAGTCATGTGGTAAAGAATATCAGGGTATTCAACAATACTATGATCGGATATGCATTCAGCGATGGAATAACCATTGGTTTTGAAACAAATGGTCCTCATGTGGAGGATGTTAAGGTTTATAATTGTGATATCTTACAGGCGAGAGGAGGAAGTCGTGTAGATGGTCATTCTGCTTTCAGTATAATATGTGATGGCCCAGCCCGGATACGGGATATTTATTATGAAGATATAAGGGTGGATGAAGATGTATTCAAATTATTCGAACTGCATATTACAGACGGTACAAAATATGGGGTGAATCCTCCCGGCCATATCCGTAATATTCATTTAAAAGATATTAGATGGAATAGTAAACGGCCTATAATTCTCAAAGGTTTTGATGAAACACACCGGATTCAGAACGTGACTTTCGAGAACTGTGCAATAATGGGAGAAATACTTGATTCAACCGATATTGACTTATTTGAGATCAATGAATTTGTGGATGACATTCAATTTATCAGATAGTAAATCCAACATTTGAATCCAAGCATTATGCATTTTCTGGTTTGATATTTTCCTCCAAACCTTAAAGCCTGGGAGATAGATAACTTAGATCCTGGAGGAAATTTTCATGTATCTGACTCATTCAACAGGACCCTTTTCCAGGGCATTCTTAATAGCGGCTTTGGCAAAGTTACTCGAAACGGTGGCTCCTGATATGGAATCGAAGTTCAGGTCTTCCTTCTGGTTAATACCAGCTTTAATATTTTGAGGTGCACCATAGCCTATGGTTCCGTAGAGCTTCTCAAATTGATAGTGAATGAGTTCTCCATCCTCTATTTTGAAGGATATTTTAGCACCTACTTTGCTGATGAAGGTAGAATATTCGCCTTCGTAATACCCGTCTTCAATCTGAGACATCATCGGTTGAAATTCACCTACATATTCACCTGCATTTCTTCCAGTAAGATTGAATGATAAGAGAGCTACTGTGATAAATACTGCAATTGCTCCAAGTGCATACAAAAATATTTTTAACATATGGCTTTTATTTTCACATATATATAACAGTGCATAGCTATTCAACGATGAAATCTTCTTCGATCAGGAATTGTTTCATTAGAGCGAGTGTCTGATGAAAGGGCCGGTCATCTTTTCTTCCTTTATTAAAAAAGGCATGCTTCTCTCCTCCAAATAGAATTACCTCGCAGGTATTACCCTCTGCAATCATGATCTTCTGAAATTCCAATACCGTGGAAGGTGGTTCGACGGTATCTTCTGTCCCATGGAAGATCAGGGTAGGGGGTGTGGACTTCGAAATGTGAAATACAGGTGAAGTTTTTCTGACCTCATCTTCTCCCCCGAACCGTTCCTTGAAACCAATTGTATTAAGTACCGGATTGAACAGAATCAATCCAGTCGGTTTTGGGTCAATACTTATGTCATCGGTCGGATCATTAAAATCATCCAGGGTAGCTGTACATGTTGCAAGATGGCCTCCTGCAGAACCTCCGGCTGCAACAATCCTGTTTTTATCTATTTTTATATCGTTTGCATTTGATTTGAGCCATCTCATGGCCGATTTAGCATCCGTGATTGCATCCTGAGGGGTAGTGTTATGTTTGTTTTTGATTCTATACTCTGCGGTTATCCCTGCAATCCCGTTATCAGCAAGAAATTTACAGTGTGATGTGAACTGTCCTGTATTTCCACCAGTCCATCCACCACCGAAAAAGAAAATTACAGCCGGGACAGTGGCATTTCGTTTCAATTTTTTCGGATAATAGATATGCATATCCAGGTGTATTGTATCCTTGACTTTATAGGTATAGGTTACGGGGGATATATTTTTCTGGGGGAATCCCTTCATTGAAAGGAGGATTGACAGGCTAACAAGTAATACGATAAACTTCATGATTATATCAGGCCTATTAACATATATTATAAATAAGAATGAAAGCGTAAATATAGGCTTTCAAACAGGAAAATATAATTAGGATGATTAGATTA
>JAHEGY010000008.1 GCA_024644875.1 Cyclobacteriaceae bacterium | reverse complement strand
GCTGCAACCGAAGGGCCTGCTACCGTTCTTGGTGAATTTGCTAATGCCTGGCAACCCGGATTTTATTCACTAAAGAATCTTTTCTTCGGATTTATCCCGGGTTCCATCGGGGAGACCTCGACGTTCTGGATTTTAATTGGCGCCCTTATATTATGGCTTACCCGTGTGGGAAGTATGAAGATCATTTTCTCGGTATTCGCGGGGGCATATGTAATGGGACTTATTTTTAATCTTTTCGATGCCAATCCATTTCTTGAATTGCCGGCACATTATCATCTGGTTACCGGTGGATTGGCTTTTGGAGCTGTATTCATGGCCACAGATCCGGTGACAGCTACCCAGACTGAAACAGGAAAATGGATTTATGGGTTTTTGATTGGGATATTAACGGTGCTGATCAGGGTGGTGAATCCAGCCTACCCCGAAGGTATTATGCTCGCGATACTGTTGATGAATGTATTCGCACCACTAATTGATTTCTATATAGTTCAAGCAAATAAAAAAAGGAGGCTACAACGTGCAACGGTCTAATACATACGTAATATTATTTTCACTGGTTCTTACTATCATACTTGGAGGATTATTGTCTCTGGCCTCCGTAGGTTTGAGACCAGCACAAAAAAAGGCAGAGGAATTTGCTAAAAAGAGACAAATTTTAAGTGCAGTCCTCGATATAGAACAAGTTCCTGATATAGTAACTGAATATAACAGCCGGATATCTTCGTACATTGTAAATGCAAATGGTGAAACTGTGGAACAGGAAAGCCCTGCAGGAGAACTTTTAAAGGCAGAAGATCTTGATATAGAGAAAGAGTTTAAAAAAGATCCGGCTGATAGGTTATACCCGGTCTACAGGTTTCATACAGAAGGGAACCCTGAAGATATTGAAGCTTATATACTGGCGATGTATGGCAAGGGATTATGGAACGATATCTGGGGATATATTGCTCTGGCAACGGATATGAATACTGTTGTGGGTATCGTTTTTGACCATAAAGGTGAAACAGCCGGCTTGGGCTCCCGGATTACAGATAAAGCCATTCAGGAAAGGTATAAAGGGAAGAAAATATTTGATGATAGTGGTGAGATCGCATCTGTTAGCATGCTGAAAGGAGAAAACAATAAACCCGCATCAATAGATGATCATAATATTAACGGTTTGTCCGGAGCAACCATAACAGCAAAGGGAGTGAACTATATGATGATCGATTATTTAAATTATTACCTGCCCTTGATTGAAAGTTTAAAGAAAGGTGAAGTAGTTGCAGTATCTATGTTGAATACAAAAAATTAAGGATAATATGGCTGAAACGCTGGAAAAGGAAATTACCAAAAAGAAATCAGAAGCATTACTATCTAAGAGACGGAAGAAATTTGTATTAGATCCGCTGAATGATGATAATCCCATAACGATCCAGGTATTGGGGATCTGTTCGGCACTGGCTGTTACGACGCAGCTGAAACCGACACTTGTTATGGCCATGTCAGTTACATTTGTAATGATATTTTCAAGTTTATTTACTTCTCTTTTAAGAAATCTGATACCTACACGGGTTAGAATCATTGTGCAATTGGCGATAATAGCGTCTTTTGTGATTCTGGTAAATGAAGTGTTACATGCTTACGCATATGATGTATACAAGCAATTATCCGTATTTGTTGGATTGATCATCACAAACTGCATTGTTATGGGACGATTAGAAGCATTTGCCATGGGGAACAAACCGTATGATTCAGTACTGGATGCATTTGGCAGCGCCATGGGTTATTCATGGATCATAATAGCGGTAGCTTTTTTCAGAGAGCTCCTTGGTTCCGGCAAGTTATTCGGTTTTGAAATTTTCAGTGCAATTGGATGGAGTTCTTTCCCTACAAATGGATTGATGGTTTCACCTGTGGGTGCATTCATAATACTGGGGCTGATCATCTGGGTACAGAGGTCAAAGAGTGGTTATGTTGAACAACATTAATAAGTAAAAATGGAATTAATTAGTCTGGGAGTAAAATCAATATTTATTGAGAACATGGTATTTGCCTATTTCCTGGGCATGTGTTCTTATCTGGCTGTATCCAAGAAAGTAAGTACTGCCTTTGGATTAGGGTTAGCCGTTATATTTGTTTTGGCCTTCACTGTGCCGGTGAATTGGATTTTAAATGAATATGTTTTAACGGAAGGTGCTTTGGCAAAATGGATCCCGGCCAGTCTGGGGGATTTTTCCACTGTAAATTTATCATTCCTGCAATTTATAATGTTTATTGCGACCATCGCTGCTATGGTACAACTTGTCGAGATGTTTATTGAGAAATTCTCCCCAGCATTATATGGATCACTGGGAATATTCCTGCCCTTGATTGCAGTTAATTGTGCCATTCTTGGATCTTCTCTGTTTATGGCACAAAGAAGCTATACGATCGCTGAAGCTACAGTGTTTGGGTTTTCCTCAGGAATTGGCTTTTTCCTGGCAATAATTGCCATCGCTGCCATCAGGGAAAAAATGAAATACTCTCAGGTCCCGGATGGATTGAAAGGCCTGGGCATCACCATGTTGCTTACCGGGCTTATGGGTATTGCATTTATGTCTTTCCTTGGGATTTCTATTTAATAAAAGAAATTAAATTACAATCCCGCTTCGGCCTGCTTTCTGCAGGGGGGCGGGATTTTTTATTTTATACGAAATGGATATAAACCTGACCACACCCGCATTGCTTTTTCCGGCGATATCGCTGTTACTGCTTGCCTATACCAATCGCTTTCTTACGCTGGCGACACTCATCAGAACATTGCATGCAAAATATAAGGAGGATCCACATGATGTATTACTGGGACAGATCAAGAACCTGAGAAAACGGGTTATACTGATACGGAATATGCAGGCTTTTGGCGTTTTAAGCCTTTTGCTTTGTGTGGTGTGTATGTTTCTCCTGTTTGCTAATGAACAAATTGCAGGAAGGTATACTTTTGGCGTAAGCCTGATCTTATTGATCATTTCACTTGGTTTGTCTGTTTATGAGATCCAGATATCGGTAAAAGCGCTTAAGTTGCAATTGAGCGACATGGAGGAGTTTTAATTTTTTTTCATATATTGGCACCCTGAACTAAAAACTCCTGAATGACGAAGAAAGAGCGTAGAGAGCCATCATTAATTGAATCTTTAATCCCGGTTTTATTCCTTATTGTATTTCTGGCGATGAATGTATTCGTGTTTGGTGATGAATCTTTATCCGGATCCAATCAAATTGTATTGATTATATCCGGAGCATTTGCAGCTCTGGTCGCATCCCGATCCGGATTGGGCTGGAAGGAACTTCGGAAGGGGATTGTTAAAACCATTAATGCCGCACTTCCCTCAATTTTAATCTTACTAATAATAGGGTCTCTGGCTGGTGCCTGGTTGATCAGTGGCATAGTACCTGCGATGATCTACTATGGATTGAAGATAATTCATCCCACTATTTTTTTATTTGCAGCATGTATTGTCAGTGCCATTATATCATTGGCCACAGGAAGTTCATGGTCTACAGTAGCTACATTAGGGGTGGCTATGATGGGTATCGGTGCAACCCTGGGATATCATGTTGGATTGGTTGGTGGGGCGATAATATCCGGTGCTTACTTTGGTGATAAAATGTCACCATTATCGGATACGACCAATCTGGCGCCTGCGATGGCTGGAACTGATCTGTTCACACATATCAGATATATGACCATAACTACCGTGCCCTCGATGAGTATTTCGCTTATAATATTCCTGGTAATTGGGTTCTGGACTGATACAAGTGGTACAACAACAAATATGGAAGAGGTTTTAGCTGCTATTGAAGGTTCATTTAATATCAATCTGATCCTGTTTATTGTGCCCGGGCTGGTGATCTTTCTTATCATTAAAAAGGTCTCTCCACTGCCCGCACTACTTGCCGGGACTTTACTGGGTGTAGTGTTTGCCCTTATTTTCCAACCTGATATTATTCATAATGTTTCAGGTATTGCTAATGATAAGATTAAGTCCTTTTATGTTGGTATCATGAAAGCCATGTATACCACCATCAGTATAGAAACTTCAAATGCCCAGGTCAATGAATTATTGACCACAGGGGGTATGGGGGGTATGTTGAACACAATATGGTTGATAATAAGTGCAATGATCTTCGGAGGCATAATGGACGCGGCCGGATTCCTTAGGAGGATTGCAAAATCCATCATATCATATGCCAACTCAACCGGATCTCTTATCGGTTCTACCGCAGGTTCATGCATCTTTTTTAATGTGACAGCAAGCGACCAATACCTGGCCATTGTTGTTCCGGGTAGGATGTTCGCCTCCACCTTTGAGGAGAGAAACCTGGCCCCGGAAAATCTGAGCCGTACCCTGGAAGATTCGGGTACAGTAACATCCGTTCTTGTCCCATGGAACACCTGTGGTGCTTATATGTCATCTGTTTTGGGGGTGGCTACACTCACGTATCTCCCTTATTGTTTTTTCAATATAATCAGCCCTTTTATGACTGTACTATTTGGCTATCTGGGAATCAAGATCAAAAAATTAGTTGAACCACAGGGTGAGAACAATTCCGGACTAGCTGATCTTTAGTAGCATCCCTCAAGATCTGTATTACTGCAAAATCATCTGTTTTAGCTGGGAATGTCAGAATTGTGCAGCGATAAGAAGGTTCAGATCTTTATAGGGTACCCTGAATTTATTGGCAATATGTTCATTAGTCACATAGCCATTATAGGCATAGATGCCTTTCATAAACCATTTATTATTAAATATCATACCATCTACTCCACCTTCATCAGATGTCTGTAGTAGCATCGGAACAAATATATTATTAAAGGCTGTTGTTGCAGTTCTAGGCACTCTTGAAGCTATATTGGGAACACAATAGTGAATGATCCCATATTTTGTGAATATTGGATTGTCATGACTGGTAATTTCCGAAGTCTCAATACATCCGCCCTGGTCAATACTTACATCAATGATTACAGATCCTGATTTCATTGTGGATACCATTTCTTCCGATATGATGATCTGCATTTTCCCTTTTTCTATCCTCATGGCCCCGATCAATACGTCAGCCTGTTTGATAGCATCAGATAAAAGTACATTATTAAAAGTAGAAGTAAATACCTGTTGCCCCAGGGTATGTTTCAACCGTCGAAGTTTGTAAATGTTATTGTCAAATATCTGGATATCCACGCCCAGACCTAATGAGGTCCTGGCAGCATATTCAGCAACCGTGCCTGCCCCAAGGATCAATACTTTGGCAGGGGGCACGCCGGTTATACCGCCCAAAAGTATGCCTTTCCCATTATTTATATTGCTTAAATATTCAGCAGCGATCAGCATTACAGTACTGCCGGCAATTTCACTCATGGCCCGGACTGCGGGCATGCCACCAACTTTATCCTCTATGAACTCGTATGCCATGGCTGTCAGCTTCTTATTGTTAATAGCCTTCAAGTACTCCGGGGTCTGGTTACCCAACTGAAGTGCAGAAATAAGCACCTTACCGGGGTTCATACGTTGTATCTCATCAATGGTAGGCGGCTCCACCTTCAGGATAATGTCGGCTTTAAAAACCTCGTCAGTGGAATAGACGATCTTAGCTCCAGCATCACTGAATTCTTTGTCAGTAAAACGCGATTCCTTTCCAGCGCCAGTTTCAATTCGGACTTCATGACCATTGTTAACCAGTAAATTAACACCATCCGGTGTAATGGCCAATCTGTTTTCCTGGAATGAATTTTCCTTTGGGATGCCTATGTAAAGTATATTTTGCTGTTTCTTTATTTTCAATAAAGATTCTTGTGGATATAATTTTGATTCTTGAGCTAACTCTTCGAATCCGGATCGATGCTTTTCACCCATGTTTCTCTATATTAAATATTCTTAATTCTTCTTCAGGATTTATAATTGAAATTTCCAGGTACTTTTCTGGTAGAAGTGTCTCGGCTATCTCCGGCCATTCAATAAAGCATTGCAAGCCCGTCTCGAGGTATTCATCAAACCCTAAATCCAGTACCTCAGAGATAGTCTTTACCCTGAATAGATCAAAATGATATATCTTTTCCTGTTTGGGGGTTAAGTACTCGTTTATCAATGCATATGAAGGACTGCTGATGTTATCCATTACATTCATTTGACGTGCTACTTCCTGAATAAATGTTGTTTTTCCTGCTCCCAGGTCACCTTTTAGTACCCAAATAGTATATTCTTTGCCGTAGCTTATAATTTTCTCCGTTACCTCAGGCAATTCCTGAATTGTCTGGCAGTAGATTTCCAAATTATAAAAAATTGAAGATTATTTCGAATTTAGGGAAATTATTGGAATTATCATCTCCTCGAGTGATAATCCTCCGTGCTGAAAAGTATCACGATAATAATTTACATAATAATTATAATTATTGGGATAAGCGAAGAACAGGTCCTCCATAGCAAAAACGTAAGCACTGGATACATTCACTTTTGGAAGATGAAGTACTTCAGGATCCCTGATAAAGAATATCTTATTTTCATCAAAATTCAGATTCTTCCCGACCTTATATCTGAGATTGGTGTTTGTATTTCTATCTCCAATAATTTTAAAAGGTTTTTTTACCCTGATCGTTCCATGATCAGTACTGATAATTAGTTTGGCTCCATGATCTGCAATTCTTTTAATTGATTCATACAATGGTGAGTGTATAAACCATGATCGGGTTATTGATCTGTATGCCGCTTCATTGGGCGCTAATTCCCGTATTATTTCCATTTCAGTCCTGGCATGAGAGAGCATATCAACGAAATTGTATACAATAACACTAAGATCATTTTGCAGTATATTGGGTATATTGTCAATCATCATTCTGCCCTGAGATAGGTTCTTGATCTTATTATAGGAAACCTTAGTATCTATTCCTTGAGAGGCCAGATGCCTTTTTAGGAAATCTTCTTCATAATTATTTTTGCCTCCTTCCTGGTCTTCACCCACCCAGATATCAGAATGCCTGTTTGCCATTTCAAGGGGCAATAACCCTGAAAAGATGGCATTTCTTGAATACGCTGTTGTAGTTGGCAGGATACTGTAATATGTTTCAAAACTTTCAAGCCTGAAAGATTCGAGGATAAAAGGCTCGATGATCTTCCATTGATCCAGTCTCATATTATCCACCACCAGGAATACTGTAGGCCTGTCCTTCTGTATATGAGGTAGTACTTTCGATTCGAACAACCGATGGGATAATATAGGTTTGTCTTCATTGTCCTCATCCATCCAATACTGATAATTTTTTTTGATATACCTTGCGAAATTTGTGTTTGCCTCCAGCATCTGCATATTGAGGATCTCAGTCATCTCCTTATTCTGGGTGTTTTCAAATTCGAGTTCCCAGTAAACCAGTTTTTTGTATATATCCGCCCATTCGTTGTGATCCAGATTACCATTTACCGCCATACTGATCTTCTGAAATTCCTGCTGATAATCCAGATTTACCTTTTCATTGACCAGCCTCTTATTATCGAGGATTTTTTTAACACTAAGCAGGATCTGGTTTGGATTTAGTGGTTTTATTAAATAATCAGCAATTTTTGATGCTATTGCCTCTTCCATAATATGCTCTTCCTCACTTTTGGTGATCATCACGACCGGCAAACTTGGTTTCATGGATTTTATGTGTGTAAGCGTTTCTAATCCTGACATGCCTGGCATATTTTCATCCAGGAACACTACATCAAAATTAGTTGATTCACAATGTTCAAGAGCATCAGACCCACTGTTAACGGGGGTGACATCATACCCCTTTTTATCCAGAAACATTATATGTGGTTTCAATAGATCAATTTCATCATCCGCCCATAAAATAGTATATCTTTGCATAATTATCTGAATATTGAATTCCTTACTATGTTTATGTACGGAATTCCAAATACATTAAGTTTGAATAAGAGAAAAATAATTAATGATCCAATTTACGGATTTATTAGAATTCCAGACGGAATTATTTTTAGAATTATTGAACATCCGTATTTTCAACGCTTAAGAAGGATCAATCAGCTGGGATTAACGGACTTCGTTTACCCCGGGGCTACTCATACCCGCTTCCATCATGCCATAGGTTCTATGCATTTAATGGATGTGGCGCTGACAAGTTTGAGGAACAAAGGTATAGATATCAGCGATGATGAATTTGAAAGCGCATTGATCACTATCTTATTACATGATATCGGACATGGTCCTTTTTCCCATGCGCTTGAATTCAGCCTGATCAGGGGAATAGAACACGAAAAGATTTCAGCATTGATTATGCAACTCTTCAACCAGGAAATGGACAAAAAACTTGATATCGCTTTAAAAATATTCAGGGGCACTTACCCTAAAAAGTTTTTAAGTCAACTCGTAGCAAGTCAGCTGGATGTTGACCGGCTGGATTATTTAAACAGGGATAGTTTCTTTACTGGTGTTAGTGAAGGGAAGATAGGATTCGAAAGAATTTTAAAAATGCTGAATGTTCGGGATAATGAGATCGTTGTTGAGGAGAAAGCCATATACAGTATAGAGAATTTCCTTAGTTCCAGGCGTCTGATGTATTGGCAGGTATACCTTCATAAAACAACAGTAGCAGCTGAAAATCTGTTAATTAATATAATAAAAAGGGCCAAGCGGCTTGCGGGTAAAGGAAAGCTTACTGCCAGGAATAGGGCCTTACAGTTGTTCCTTCTTAATGAATATTCACTGGAGGATTTCCAGGAAGAAAAAGATGTCCTTATGGCATTTTTATCATTGGATGATTATGACCTATGGGGAGCCATAAAGATCTGGGTGGATCATGATGACCGGGTACTATCGGAATTATGCAGGATGCTTGTCGAGCGCCATCTTTTTAAAATTGACATATATAACAGACCGGTTCCAAAGAATAAGGTTGATTCACTCAGAAAGGTCTTCATTGAGAAGTTTCCTGTTTCGAAAAAGGATGCTTCATACTTCATCAATGATGGTAAATTGAGCAACTCAGCCTATGAAATGGGTAATTCAAATATAAATGTATTGATGAAAAACGGAGATATTGTGGATATCGCTTCGGCTTCTGATTTACCCAATATTAAGGCCCTGAGCAAAATTGTGAATAAATATTATCTATGCTTTCCCAAAAGTGTATCTTTGTGAATCTTTTGATCAATCATGAAATTCCCAATACAACAAATAGCCGGTTTATTACAAGGAGAAGTAGTAGGTGATGATACTATAGTCATTGACAATTTGAGTACCCTTGAAAACGCGAAGAAAGGATGCATTTCATTCCTGTCAAATCCAAAATATGAAAATTTCATATATCAAACGAAGGCCTCTGCAGTTATTGTAAAGAGTGATTTCATGCCTGCCAGGGAAATCAAGCCTACTTTAATAAGAGTGAAAGATCCATACCTGGCTTTTTCGATCTTACTTGAAGAATATGATAAAATGATGAGTTATCTTAAAGTAGGAATAGAAGAACCCAGCTTTATAGGAAAGGGAAGTGTAACTGGAGAAGAGGTTTACAGGGGGGCTTTTTCTTATATAGGCGAAAATGTTAAAATCGGGAAAAATGTTAAGATATATCCACATGTGTATGTAGGAGATGGAGTAAAGATAGGTGATAATACAATTCTTAATCCCGGAGTTAAGATCTATTCAAATGTACAGATCGGCAATAATTGTCATATTCATGCAGGGGCCATCATAGGAAGTGATGGATTTGGATTCGCACCACAAAAAGACGGCACATACAAAAAGATTCCGCAACTCGGAAATGTTATTCTGGAAGATAACGTTGATATTGGTGCAAATACGGTTCTGGATTGCGCCACATTGGAATCCACCATAATAAAAGCCGGCGCAAAGCTTGATAACCTGATACAAATAGCTCATAATGTGGTAATTGGAGAAAATACAGTGATAGCTGGCCAGGCGGGGATCTCCGGATCTACAAAAATTGGGAAAAATTGTGTTTTGGCAGGGCAGGTAGGCATAGCAGGTCATGTTGATATTGCTGATAAGGTCACTATTGGCGCCCAGGCTGGCATTACGAAATCTATTCCAACAGAAGGACAGATCGTTTTGGGAAGTCCTGCCATTCCAGTAGGTGATTTCAGGCGTGTCTTTATCGTATTTAAAAAGTTACCGGAACTTCAGGAGAAGATATTAAAGTTGGAAGAAAGTGTCAGAAATTTCCAGGAGGGATAATATACCGGCTTTGGCCGTATGTCTGATCTTTACTGAAAACCCAACCCTTTTTATCCTTGAAATTATTCTTCCCTCTGCTATCAATTAATCTCAATAAATCCGGTATTCAGAATAATTATTGGAGTTATAATATATGGGAGATATATCTTATTAATATCTGATTTTTAAGAAGTATTGTACAAGATGTGGCGCAAAAGTTAGAAAAATCGTATACTTGCAGGTTAATAATTTAAATTCAATTTTCAGGTGCCCGTTAAGAGTTTAAAAAACGCTGAGAAAGATCAAATAAATTTGAATTTGAATAGACTTTAATAGATTTAAATGCTATCTATCGACTGCTAAACTAGTAATTCCATTAGACCAAAGATTTATGAATATTAAACAGCACACCATTAAGAAGCCGGTGACCATTGAGGGCGTTGGGCTTCATACGGGTGTAAATGCTAAAATGACCTTCCTTCCTGCTAAGCCGAATCATGGCATTAAATTTCAAAGGGTTGATATTGAAGGGAATCCAATTATTGAAGCTGATGTTGACAATGTAGTTGATCTGTCAAGAGGGACAACTCTTGAAAAAAAAGGTGCTAAGGTAGCTACCGTTGAGCATACTATGGCAGCACTTGTGGGCATGCAGGTGGACAACGTGCTTATTCAACTTGATGGTCCTGAAATACCTATTATGGATGGAAGTTCCAAGATGTTTGTAGATGCCCTGGAAAGTGTTGGATTCGAGGAACAAAATGCATTGCGAAATTTCTTTGAGGTAAGGGAACCTATATTTTACAGAGATAGTGCACATGATGTAGAAATAGCTGCACTACCTTTGGACGATTACCGGGTTACTGTAATGATTGATTACAATTCACCTGTCTTAGGTAGTCAGCACGCAAATATTACCGACCTTCATCAATTTTCAAAAGAAATTGCTTCCTGCAGGACCTTCTGCTTTTTGCATGAACTTGAAATGTTGTATAAAAATAACCTCATTAAAGGAGGAGATCTGAATAATGCAATTGTTGTGGTTGACCGGGTTGTTGAAGACAATGAACTGGATTATCTGGCTCAATTATTTAACAAGCCTAAAGTTGAGGTTAAAAAGGAAGGGATCCTGAATAATGTTGAATTAAGATATCGAAACGAGCCGGCAAGGCATAAACTGCTGGATGTAATGGGTGATCTTGCTCTAGCCGGCCGTCCAATTAAAGCCCAGATCCTTGCCGCCAGACCCGGTCATGCTTCTAATGTGGCTTTTGCCAGGAAGCTTAAGAAGGAAATGAGTGATCCGAAGTCAATTAATATCCCGCCATATAATCCAAAATTACCTCCTGTAATGGATATCAATCAGATCAGGGAAACGCTTCCTCACAGAGCTCCCTTTTTGCTGGTTGATAAGATCATACACCTTGATGAGACCACTGTCGCTGGGATAAAGAATGTGACCTATAACGAACCCTTCTTTCAGGGACATTTCCCCGGAAATCCGGTGATGCCGGGTGTATTGATTGTTGAAGCCCTGGCCCAGACAGGCGGGATTTTAGCCCTAAATGCATTGGGAGATCCAAAGGACTATTGGACGTATTTCATGAAAATTGAAGATTGCCGGTTCAGAAAGATGGTACTCCCCGGGGATCAGTTAATTTTGAAATGTGAATTACTTGAACCTATAAGAAGGGGAATTGCCCGAATGAAATCACAGGCATTTGTTGGTAATACCATAGTAACAGAATCAGTAATGTCAGCAAGTATTGTTAAGAAAAACAAATGAACCAGCCATTATCATATATACACCCGGAAGCGCAAATTGCTGACAATGTAGTTATTGAGCCATTTGCCTGTATTCATAAGAATGTGATCATTGAAGAGGGCACTTGGATTGGCTCTCATGTTACAATTATGGAAGGTGCGAGGATCGGGAAAAATTGTAAAATATTCCCCGGGGCCACCATATCTTCTATTCCTCAGGATCTTAAGTTTGCCGGGGAAGATACAACAGTGGAGATAGGTGATAACACGGTAATACGCGAGTATGTTACCATTAACCGTGGAACGGTTGAGCGATACAGGACCACCATAGGTAAAAACAGCTTGTTGATGGCCTATGTTCATGTTGCACATGATTGTATTATCGGTGACCAGTGTATTCTCGTCAACTGTGTGCAGATGGCGGGTCATGTTCAGGTAGATGACTGGGCGATTATTGGAGGATCATCTTCTATTCATCAATTCGTTAAAATAGGCTGTCATGTAATGATTGCCGGGGGATCTCTGGTAAGAAAAGATGTGCCACCATATACCAAAGCAGCAAGAGAACCTTTATGTTATACCGGTATTAATTCCATAGGATTGAGAAGAAGAGGTTATCCGAATGAAAAAATAAATGAGATCCAGGAGATATACCGGCAGATTTACCTGAAAGGACTTAATAATTCTAAAGCATTAGATGTCCTGGAACTTGAAATGACGCCTTCAACGGAACGGGATGATATTATCAATTTCATCCGGAATTCAGACCGGGGCATTATGAAAGGATTCAATAACGTATGATCTCATGCAGATCATCCTTGAAGGAGCCGGTAAAAAATATAATAAAGAGTGGATTTTTAAGGGTATAAATAAATCTATATCAACAGGCTTACCACTTGCCGTTATCGGTCCGAACGGATCAGGTAAATCAACGTTAATGCTGATCATCTCCGGATGGACATTGCCCTCATCAGGCTCAGTATCATATTTACAGGAAGACAATGCCATACCCCCCGAGGAGTTTTATAAATCAATTGATTTTATTGCCCCCTATACAGAACTGGTCGAAGAATTAACCCTGGCGGAATTTTTAAAGTTTCATTTCAGTTTTAAATCCCTGAAAGAAGGGATGAATATCAATGAGGTTATTACTAAAAGCAGGCTGGAAGGGAATGAGGAAAAATTTGTAAAACACTTTTCTTCGGGTATGAAGCAAAGGTTGAAACTATCCCTGGGCATCTATTCATCAAGTCCAATATTACTGATCGATGAACCGACAACAAACCTGGATAAGGAAAATAAGAAGTGGTATTATAAGGAGATAACGGCGATTCTGGAAAATAAGGTGGTGGTAATTGCTTCAAATACAGCGGAAGAATATACCTTTGCAGAAGATTTTATTAAAATTGAGAATTATAAATAATTTGGGTTACAATTCGTTATAATTCAGGAATTAATTATATTAAGAGAACAATAGAGTGTTTAAACCAGATAAAATTTTGATCATGAAAAAGTTATTTTTATTCTTAAGTATGGGCCTGATTGCGGGATTTGTTTTTTTTGCAAGTTGTGGCGGTGATGATCCTGTTGATGAATTAACTCCTCAGCAAGAGAGAGCTCAAACCATGCGTGGTACCTGGACAATAGAAAGTGCTACTGTTCCACAGGGTGTTGATCCGACAATTTTAAATGGCGCGACAATGTCATTCAATGCGAGTGACGATAATAATCCCACTACGTTCAACTCGTCCGGAATGCCGGATTTCTTTAATGCCCAAAGCAATGCATCATGGAGTTTTAACGGTTCATCGATCGATATAGTAGTATTGTCTAATGTTTCACCTGTTTCGGAATTTAATATTAACAATATCACTGCCAGCTCTATGAGCATATCATTTTCACATCCTGGTTTAACAGCTATGGCTGGAGGAAGGATAGCCGATCTTAGTGGAGCCTATACTGCAAATCTTACGAAATAGGATATAGATATTAATATTCAAGATCCCATGTCTGTTTATTATAACCGGGCCTGGGATTTTTTATTTCAGGTGTACAATACTGATCCCGGATCCACCTCTATCAACATCTTCATCATAAACGCTGTCAATATAATCGATCTGGCTCAAGTGAGCTCTGATAACATCTCTAAGGATACCATCTCCTTTACCATGTAGTATCCGGATCTCGTTCATGCTTAAAAGCAGCGCATCGTCCAGGTAGTGGTTAAGAATGGTAAGTGCGTCTTCCGCTCTTTTTCCCCTGAGATCCAGCGTGGTCTCAAAAAACTTTAGTTTCTCGTTTAAATCGGAACTAATGATCTTTGCGGAATGTGTAGATCCCCTTTCCTGATACCCATATTCCTTCTTTGAGATCCTTTCCAGCCTGGATAGTTTTATATTTGATTTCAGGTCACCTATTGCTACTTCAGCAGTGTTTCTTTTTATGTTCAGTACCTGACCTACGCTTCCCTGGTCAACAATTCGTACAAAATCCCCTGGTTCAATATTTCCTTCAATCACTTTTATCCCGGGTTTTTTACTTATGACTTTCTTGACAGATGGTTCCGGGGGCTTGATATTTTCTTTAAATTCCTCCAGCTTTCTTCGAAGTTTCCTGGTTTTTTCCTTGTCTGCCTTTGCTTCTTTTATTAGCCTGATCGTTTTTTCTATCTCCTTATTTGCTTTTGATATGATATCATTTGCCTCCTGTCTGGCATCCTTAATTGCTTTATTTCGGTTTTTCTCCAAATCCCTTTTTAATAAATCATACTCCTTAACAAGTTTGGTGTATTTGCTTTCCTTTTCAGACAGTTTTCTTTTTTGCACTTCAAACGCTTTCTTTTCCACTTCCAGCTCACCAAGCAACCTCTCAAAATTAACATGTGAGGTTCCAATGCCCTGTTTGGCATATTGAATGATCTCATTCGGCAGGCCGATCTTCCCTGCAATTTCCAATGCAAAAGAACTGCCTGGTTTGCCGATATGTAGTTCAAACAATGGCTCCATTTTGGTGATATCAAACCGCATGGCTCCGTTAATAATCCCAGGTGTCTTTTCGGCGAATTTTTTCAGATTAGTATAGTGCGTTGTTATGATCCCAAATGATCTTTTTTTGCTTAATTCCCTTAAGATCGATTCAGCAATAGCCCCGCCAAATTGAGGCTCTGTGCCAGTCCCGAATTCATCTATCAAAAACAAAGTTTTCTTCGTAGCAAATTTCAGGAAACTATTCATATTCATCAGATGAGAACTATAAGTACTCAAGTCATTCTCCAAAGATTGCTCGTCTCCAATATCAATGAATATCCTTTGAAAAATTCCGGTTTTGGATCCTTCCAATAAAGGAGCAAGAAGACCGCATTGCAGCATAAACTGAATTAATCCTACGGTCTGCAGGCATACCGATTTTCCTCCTGCATTTGGACCGGATATTACCAGTATTCTATTTTCATGAGTTAATGTAATGTCCAGAGGAATAACCGGTTTCCCGGATAACTGGTGTGACAAATATAATATAGGATGCCGGGCCTGCAGCCACTCAATTTTTGCAGTATTCACCAGTTCCGGCAATATTGCCTTCAATTCAATGGCATATAAAGCTTTTGCCTTTATAAAATCCATTATGCCAACAAACTCATAACACTTTCGTAAATTATCCACCTCCGGCCTGATCAAATCGGTGAGGGCGATAAGTATCCTGATTATTTCCCTTTTTTCTTTGTAATATAAGTCCCGGATATCATTGTTCAATTCTACAAGAGATGATGGTTCGATAAAGGCAGTCTGCCCGCTTGCTGATTCATCATGTATAAAACCTCCTGTAACTCTTTTAAACTCTGCACGGACAGGAATAACAAGACGGCCGTTCCTTATTGTGATATTTACTTCTTCACTGGAATATCCGTCTTTTATAAATTTCTTTAAAATGCGCTCCAGTTTTGCACGAACCTTGAATTCAAGTTCCTGGATCTTACCTCTGATCTTTATTAATTCATCACTTGCAGAGTTCCTGATCTTTCCACTTTCATCGATAACCTTATTTATCGAGTATAAAAGCTGGGGATTGAGATAGATGCCGATCGTTAACAGCGTTAAATGTTCAAACTGATCGTGATATTTTTTAAAGAATTTTAAAAGGTCCTCAGTTTTAGATATTGTTAATTTCAATTCATGGAATTCCTCATCTGACAGATATGCATCAATTTTTGACGCTTTTACAAGGTGTTTTCTGACGTTGAAATATTCACCTCCCGGAAAAGGCAAACCGGATTGCAGAATACTTACAAATTCATCGGTCTGGTTCAATAATTTTTTTATAAGCTCAAAATCTGAACTGAATTTTATATTGTCCACATAAGATTGCCCATATTCACCTGTGCATTTCTTACGAATAGCCTGTTTGATCTTATCAAAACCAATTTTTTCCTCTAAATTCGATGGATATAACATTCCGGATCAGATCATTTTTTATTTGATACTCTTTCTCTCAGGCTAAGGCTGTCCACAACCGCCGTATAGATCTCCTCCATGGCAAACATATCATTGAGGTAATACTGATAGCTTTTAAAATATACTGAATCAGAGACATTGTGTTTTAAAAAAAGTTCTTTCTCAATTTCAGGAAAAAAAAGTTTAACAGAATCATTTGGGAATCTGACCGTTGTGATTTTTGCCTCCATAATATGCAAATCAATAAGGAAAGAAACCATCTCTTGTTTCGACATGATTCCCTCAGGGGGTTTATCTTTGCGCACGCAACTGATTAAAACTGTAATCAGCAATAATAAAAAAGTTTTTTTCATAACCGAAAATTACTCAAATAAGTTCTAATTTTAAAGATAAAAAGAGCCTATGAAGGAGCTTCTTAAAAAGCTTCGTAAATATGAAATTACTGTAAGGAAGGCAATTAACTCTCATATGCAAGGTAATTTCCATTCCGTTTTTAAAGGAAGCGGCCTTGAGTTTGACGATGTTAGGTCATATCAATACGGTGATGATGTTCGATCGATTGACTGGCATGTGTCAGCGAAAGGGCATGGAACTTATGTAAAAACTTTTAAGGAAGAGAAAGAACAGACGGTGTTTTTTGTGCTCGATGTGAGTGCTTCCCAGGAAATCGGGAATCCGGGGCGACAAAAAATACAAATTGCGAAAGAAATTTGTGCTGTCCTGGCACTTTCAGCACTGAAAGAGGCGAGCCAGGTTGGATTAATATGTTTTTCTGATCAAAAGGAAAAATACGTAAAGCCTAATAAAGGAGTTAAGCATGCGTATCGGATTTTCAGCGAGATCTTTAATTTAAAACCTGAATCCTTGAAGACAGATATAAGCCGGGCCATCTTATATACCTTAAACCGCCTAAAGCGTAAGAGTATTGTGATTTTTATTTCTGATTTTATTGATGAAGGATTTGAAAAAAACATGAAAGCACTAGCCAGAAAGCATGACCTGGTCACCATACATATATCTGACAGGAGAGAAACGGACCTTCCAAAACTGGGTATTGTTCCATTATATGATAAAGAAAGTGGTAAAGTTCTTTGGATGAATACATCGTCGGGGAATTTCCGTCAGGGGCTTCATAACACATTTAGCGGCAACAAAATAGAACTGGAAAACCTGTGTCGTAAGCAGAATGCTAATTATCTATCTATAGACACCAATGAAGATTACGTCCCGAAACTGATAAAATTATTTAAGGTTAGAAATAAAGCGAAGCGGTTTGTTTAAACATAGTGGCATATTATTGTTGTTTCTGATTTTTAGTTTCTCCATAGGTGCACAGGACGTTTCTATAAAAGGATCATTCCTGAGAGATACAGTAAAAATCGGGGAAGAAGTTCCGTACAGTTTATCCGTCTTGTATCCCAGGTCATTAAATATCATTTTCCCTGACTCGACGCATGATTTTCAATTATTCGAATATCACAACAGGCAATATTTTCAGACAATCTCTGACAGCAGCTTAAGCTTTGACAGTGTTATATATTATTTATCAACTTTTGAAATTGATACTGTTCAATATCTTCAATTGCCAATATATATCCAGCAGGAAGAAGATTGTGTAACGGTCTATACTTCACCAGATTCGATCAATCTTTATCACATCATCCGGGAGATGCCGGATTCAGTGAAGCTGAAAGAAAATACCTTATTTTTTAAGATATCTGACAGGTTCAATTACCCGGTTTTTATGCTGGTAATTGGATTCCTTTTGCTTTTAACACTTGGAGGGCTTCTATTCTTTGGTAAAAGGTTATCCAGGTGGATCCGGATCCTCTTAATGAGAAGAAAACATAAGCGTTTTGTCAATAGATTTTATCTTAAATTGGGAGCATTGCGAGATAACAGGGCAGGCATTGATCCAGAGGAAATATTGAGAGAATGGAAAAAGTATATGGAAAAACTTGAGCGGGAACCTTATACTAAACTTACTACCAAAGAATTGATCGGCCTGCACGCTGATCAGAGACTTAAGGATAATTTACGTTCAATTGACCGGTATATTTATGGAAACATAAAGGAAAGACCCCTTCATGAACATTTTGAAAAGCTCCTTGAATACTCAATTGAGCGGTATGAAGTAAGACTTAAAGAACTAAGAGATGGATAGTCAGAGTTTATTTCCAGCTGTTTGGTATAGCCTTGAATGGTTCTATCCTGCCACACTCCAGAATTTCTCCTGGGAATATAAACAAGTGCTATGGTCTTTATGGGCCATTCCTCTTGTACTCTTAATAAAATATGTTGTCCAGGCAAGATTAAAGCAAAAATTACTCATAGCCTTACCAAAAAGCAGTTTGAAATGGAAACCAGCTAGTTTGCTGAGGTTTATCCCTGACATATTGATCTCATTGATCCTTGCCCTGATAATCATTAGTATAGCACGGCCTCAGAAAACAAATGAAAAAGTTGAACAATGGACAGAAGGCATTGATATAATGCTGGTCATCGATATTTCTGAAAGTATGCAGATTGAAGACTTCAAGCCAAACCGTCTGGAAGCTGCCAAAGAAACAGCACTTAAATTTATACAGGGAAGATTTCAAGACAGGATCGGCATTGTTATTTTTTCAGGTGATGCTTATTCCTTGTCCCCCCTTACCCTCGATTATGATCTGTTGAAAGCGCATATTGGGGAACTTGATTTTGATATGATAGAAAACCGGGGAACTGCTATAGGCAGCGCCCTGGCGGTAGGGACCAACAGAATGAGAGATTCAGAATCCCAATCCAAGGTCCTTATATTATTGAGCGATGGAGACAATACTGCAGGAAACATTGATCCAATCACTGCGGCAGAGCTTGCCAGGTCGTTCAATATCAAAATATACACCATAGCTATAGGTAAAGAAGGCAGGGTGCCCTTCGGCAAGGATTTTTTTGGAAGAACCCGATATGTGGAGAATACGCTAGATGAAACTAACCTCAGGAAGATAGCAGAATTGGGTGATGGAGAGTTTTACAGGGTATCTGATAATGAAGCTTTGGAAAACGTATTTGCTCTGATCGACCAGTATGAAAAGGCGGAAATTAAAGAAACAAGATTCAAGGATACCCAGGATTATTACATGATATATCTTACCTGGGCCATTTTATTTTTGATCGTTTGGATTGGGTTGAAATCTACTTTTATTGCTAATGTATTGCAGGATTAGTTCCTCTTTTTACACAAATTTAAAGGCCTAATTCTGGTTTTAACACGAACCTCCTACTAGATTAAACCCGGTTTTATATCTCAAATGTATTACAGAATTAGTTCCGGTTTCATTGGAACCAAAATGCCTGTTTATTTCTAGACGTAACTCAGGATTTATTTTGCTTGCAACACCCTGCCTATTAAAGAATACATTCCCTGAATCCTGATTTGAAAATTCAAAATTTTCTGAAGGGCAATCTTTCTCCTTGCGTTATAAGGATCTGAGGAATCGGTATAAGTGAACCTCGATGTTTTAAATTGAATCTAATATCAAATAGAGCTGATCAGCTCTTTCATAAGTAATGTCATCTTTGGCTCAGCCTTTGTAGCAGCTTCGATAACTTCTTCTACGGTCACTTTCTTGATCTTCCCTTCCACACCTATGTCCGTTATAACAGAAATGGCAAAACAGGGGATGCCCATTTGCCGTGCAACAAGATTTTCAGGAATTGTAGACATACCAACAGCATCCGCACCAATAATACTAAGATATTTATATTCAGCAGGTGTTTCAAGGTTTGGGCCTGGCACTGCAGCATATACACCAGTTTGCACTTTTATATTATTATTCCTGGCGATCTCCAGTGCCATATTGATCAGGTCCGCATCATATGCATCACTCATATCCGGGAATCGTGGTCCTAATTCATCATGATTTTTTCCTCTAAGCGGGTTGTCGGGTAACAAACTGATATGGTCCCTGAGTATCATTAGATCACTTATTGACTGGTCGCTTCTTAATCCTCCTGAGGCATTTGATATAAAAAGCTTTTCGATTCCTAGAAATTTCATTACGCGCACAGGGAATGCAATTTGCTGCATATCATATCCCTCGTAATAGTGAAACCTGCCCTGCATAACCACAACCCGTTTGCCGCCAAGGGTTCCAAAAATCAATTTTCCTGAGTGGCTCTCAACAGTTGAAACCGGGAAGTTTGGAATGCTTTCGTAAGGTATGGTCTCCCTGATATCTATTTCATTGACCAAGGCTCCTAATCCAGTACCCAGGATAATGCCAACCTGAGGCTCATCCGTCACTATGTTTTTTATGTATTTTGTTGTTTCTTTGATTTTCTCCAGCATAATGCTTCAAGTTGATCTGATTATATAAGATAAATAAAAATATATCCCTCTATTTGTGTTGAATACAATATTAATAAACATTATATTTAGGGATATCCATTTTAATAATTATTTAGAATATTATTTATAACTTTAACTGATAAATTCACATATATATTTTTCAGAAGATATGAAATTCATAGTTACATCATCAGCACTACTCAAGGAACTCCAGAATATTAATGGAGTGATCACAACCAATCCTGTAGTGCCAATACTTGAAAACTTTTTATTTGAAATAGAATCAGGTAAGCTAACCATTACAGCATCAGATCTGCAAACCTCAATGATCACTGAGATTGATGTTGAAGCAAAAGAAACGGGAAGCATCGCAGTACCTGCTAAAATATTACTGGATACACTCAAAAACCTTCCTGAACAACCAGTAACATTCTCCATTGATGAGGAGTCATATAGTATAGAAATAAATTCTGATAATGGTCGATATAAGTTGTCTGGTGAGAATGCCACTGATTTCCCAAAAGTCCCGAATGTTAGTGATGGGTTTTCAGTTGAAATGTCATCTGAAATGCTCTTAACAGCCATATCAAATACCATATTTGCAACCAGTAATGATGAATTACGACCTGCCATGACAGGTGTATATCTGAATATCGAAGAAGGTAATTCCACCTTTGTCGCTACTGACGGACACAGATTGATCAAATACCAGAGAAGTGATATCACTTCTGATAATCAAAATGCTATAATTATACCCAGGAAGGCATTAAATCTATTAAAAAATGTTTTGCCGGCCGAAAATTCAAGTGTTTCGGTAGAGTATAATCTGTCAAATGCTTTTTTTGAATTCAGCCATGTCCGGATGATCTGCCGCCTGATAGATGAGCGGTACCCGGATTATGAAAATGTGATCCCAGCTGATAATGATAATATTATGACGATCAATCGCACAGAGTTTCTGAGTTCCCTGAAGCGTATAGCCATTTATGCTAACAAAACGACAAACCAGGTGAAACTTAAGATTACCGGAAGTGAACTGCAAATATCTGCCGAGGACCTGGATTTCTCCAATGAAGCTAATGAACGGTTGAGTTGTGAACATGATGGCGAAGATATTGTAATAGGATTTAATGCCAGATTCCTGATTGAAATGCTTTCCAATATGGAAAACCCTGAGATATTTTTAAAACTCTCTGAATCTAATCGTGCAGGCCTGATCGTTCCAAAGGAACAAGGAGATGGAGAAGACCTTCTGATGCTGGTAATGCCTGTTATGCTGAACAATTATACCTGATAAATCTATCAGTTTTACAATCGTTCGATTTTTGCACCCAGTGCATTTAGCCTTTTATCAATAAATTGATAGCCCCTGTCAATTTGTTCCACATTGGATATTACACTAGTACCTTCAGCTGAAAGGGCGGCAATTAAGAGCGCGACGCCGGCACGAATATCAGGAGAACTCATTTGAATGCCTTTTAGTGTAAACTTCCTGTCAAGTCCAATTACCGTTGCCCTATGCGGATCACATAATATTATTTGCGCACCCATATCAATCAGTTTGTCTACAAAAAAGAGTCTGCTTTCAAACATTTTCTGATGTATTAATACTGTTCCCTTTGCCTGTGTTGCGACCACCAGGGCAATGCTTAATAAATCAGGAGAAAAACCCGGCCAGATGGCATCCGAAATTGTCATAATTGAACCATCAATGAAGGTTTCTATTTCATAATGATCATGAGCTGGTATATGAAGGTCCTGGTCCATAAATTTCATTTGTATCCCCAGACGATTGAACACTTCAGGAATAAGACCCAGATATTCTCTGGAAACATTTTTTATAATGATCTCTGACTGTGTCATCGCTGCCAGTCCTATAAAGCTTCCGATCTCAATCATGTCAGGATGAAGTGTATGAATTGCTCCATGCAGGGATCCTACTCCATTAATCGTCAACAGGTTGCTCCCAATTCCACTGATGTCAGCTCCCATGGAATTCAGCATCCTGCAAAGTTGCTGCACATATGGTTCACAGGCGGCATTATAAATTACGGTCTTACCCCGGGCCAGGGTTGCGGCCATTAGTATGTTTGCAGTTCCTGTTACCGAGGCTTCATCAAGAAGCATACTATTTCCTTTTAGATTTGTGGCATCTATAGTAAAATAATCCTGACTTTTGATGTAATTGAATTTTGCCCCTAGTTTTTCAAAACCGAAAAAATGGGTATCTAACCTTCTTCGCCCAATTTTGTCACCACCTGGTTTTGGGATCTTGGCTTTTTTATACCTTGCCAGTAAAGGACCCAGGATCATTATCGATCCCCTTAAGGAGGAAGCTTTCTGGCTATAGGTTTCTGTTTCAAGGTAGGAAATATCCAGATCTTCAGCCTGGAATATTATAGTATCCTGACTGGTTTTCTCTATTGATACCCCCAGGTCTCTCAGGATATCAATCAGGGCATTAACATCCCTGATATCAGGTATATTTTGTATTGTAACAGGTTCGGAGGTAAGTAAGGTGGCACTTATAATCTGAAGTGCTTCGTTCTTTGCCCCCTGGGGAGTTATGTCACCATTTAAAACGTGTCCGCCTTCAATTTCAAAAGAAAGCATTAATTTCTTTTTCTTCTGGGTCTTTTGTTCCGTCCTCTGTCCCTGTCGTTGTTGTTAGAATAGCTCTTGGGTTTTTCCCTGACCAGATTATTGAATAAGTTGTTTTCTCTTACTTTGTTAAGATCAATATCCAGTTTTCCCCCGGATAATTCTTTTATATTATGAAGGATCACTCCATCATCAAGATTATCCCGGTTCCAGATACTGGCAAAACTTTTCATTAATCGACCAATGTATATGACGGCTTCTTCCTGTTCTTTGGGGTCTTCAAGCGTCATAGCATGATCGACTAATAATTGAATATTCAAGCCATAATGCTTGTACGTTATTTTCTTATCTTTATAGCCTAACCTGTCTGGTTTCTTAGTAAGTATATCTCTGCTGGGTTTGGGGAAAGGGCTATCAATATCCAATTCAAAGTCAGACATTATGATGAGGTCGTCCCAAAGTTTCTGAGTATCCTCGCTGCCTTCTTTTATGGAAGGATTAATTTGCTTCATCAGATCGACAAGCACTTTGGCGCTGGCGTTTCTCTTATCAGTGTCCTCTAAGGACTGCAGGTAATCTACAAGCATCTGCACATTTCTTCCATATTCCTTCAAGATCAGGGGATCTCTCTGTGTATTATAATCATTCATTCCTATATTTTTAGGTGAGCTATTTATTTATGAGGATTAATTACATATCCTGAGCTTTGCAAAAGTAAGCAATAATGTCTTCTCCCCAAAATTATCAAATTTAACTTTAGCCTTTTTATTGGCTCCATCACTATCCATCTCAACAACCTTCCCATATCCAAATTTTAGATGTTCTACTTTCATTCCTTTTTCAAGGTTGGTTGTATCACTTGGTTGAAAGCCAGGGGATGGGGTATGTTTTTTAACCGGGGCCTTATTGATCACTTTTTTAAGATTGCCGGCATAGCTATTATTACCTTGTCTTGAAAAAGGTGATGTAACAATATTATTTTCAATTTTAGGGAAAGCACTTCTAGTCATTTTAATATATTGCGGATCTATATCATCAATAAACCTGCTTGGATCGCAACTTTTTAACCTCCCGAAACGGTACCGGGTTATGGCATATGACAAAACCAGCTTAATTCTGGCACGGGTCATTGCCACATAAAACAGCCTCCTTTCTTCTTCAAGATCCGCCCTGCTGGAAAGCATCATCTGTGACGGGAAAAGATCTTCTTCCATGCCAACAATAAATACGTGATTAAATTCCAACCCCTTAGCCATGTGAATCGTCATCAGCGTTATCCTGTCCTGGTCTTCCTTATCATCTTCATCAAGGTTTGTGATCAAAGCCACTGATTGTAAAAAGGATGACAAGCTTTTGTCCTCATTCTCTTCATTGTCTACAAACTCCTTAATAGCGTTCAGCAATTCCTGAACGTTTTCATACCGGTTTAGCCCCTCAATGGTTTTATCTTCATATAAATCACGTAATAATCCGGATTCTTTGGCAATCAGATTCGAAGCTTCGTATGCATCTTTCTTTTGAATTTCAATTTCAAACCGTTTGATCAGGTTTGAAAATTCAAGGATATTTCCAACGGCGCGACCAGCCCCGAATTCGTTAATATTTGATATTACCTCCCATAAGCTCAGCTGGTTTTCGTTGGCATTTACAATGATCTTATTGATGGTGCCCGCTCCAATGCCCCTTTTCGGAAGGTTAATAATTCGTTTAAGGGCTTCTTCATCATTATGGTTGACAGAGAACCGCAGGTAACAAAGCAGGTCTTTGATCTCCCTGCGCTGATAGAATGAAAGGCCACCTACAACTCTGTATTTGATGTTCATCCTGCGTAAAGCTTCCTCTATAGCACGGGATTGGCTATTCGTCCTGTAAAGTACGACAAAGTCTTCATTATGCAAAGCATGGTTAGCCTTTGCCTCGAAAATGGCAGAAGCAACCAGTTTCCCTTCTTCATTATCCGAGTTGGCTTTGATCAATTCGATAAGATCTCCTTCTGAATTGCTCGTCCATAATTTTTTAGGTAACTGGGCCTTGTTTCTTTTAATGACCGTATTGGCCGCGTTTACAATATTCTGGGTCGAGCGGTAGTTCTGTTCCAGTTTATAGACCTGAAGATCGGGGTAGTCTTTTTCAAGGTTCAGAATATTGTGTATTTCTGCCCCGCGGAAAGCGTAAATACTTTGAGCGTCGTCACCTACCACTGCGATATTCTGTCTGACAGCTGATAATTTCTTTGTGATAATGTATTGGGCAATATTGGTATCCTGAAACTCATCGATCAGTACATAATGGAAAAATTGCTGATACTTATTCAATACATCCGCATGGTCCCGGAAGAGAATATAAGTATTGAATAACAGATCATCAAAATCCATAGCAGAAGCTTTGAAGCATCGCTCTACATATATCTGATAGATCTTTCCCAATTCAGGCTTCATGGCACTTACATCATCGGCCTTATATACCGGATTGTTCTGGTATTCCCTCCAGGATATCAACCTGTTTTTAGCACCCGAGATCCTGTTATAGACTACATTGGGTTTATATACCTTATCATCCAGGTTGAGCTCTTTTATAATAGTTTTCAACAGGGATTTTGAATCGTCGGTATCGTAAATCGAAAAATTGCTTGGGAAGCCAATTAAATGACCTTCTATTCTTAAAATTTTTGCAAAGACCGAATGAAAGGTGCCCATCCAGATATTTTTTGCATCATTTCCGACTATTTTTTCTATACGTTCCCGCATTTCACTGGCGGCCTTATTTGTGAATGTGAGTGCGAGAATATTGAATGGATCTACATGATGTGATTTTATAAGATGTGCTATCCGGTAAGTCAGAACCCTGGTTTTCCCGGAACCAGCCCCGGCAATGATCAACGAGGGCCCTTCAATATTAAGAACGGCCATTCGTTGCGCATCATTTAGTTCTTTTAGATAATCTGGTGAACTGGTTTCATTCATCTATGCAAATTAAGCGGATAATGATGTATTCAATGATAAAATGTCGAACAAATTTTCGATGTCCTGTCCCGGTCAAACCTGAACGTCTTGATCACGGGTTCAAATTTAATTACTTCCCAGACTATTTTATTAGTCAGAAAGTATTTCTATGACTTTTTGGACCATGTAAGATTGCCTCCCTTCTGGCTTTCCACACTTATGCTGAAATCCTTGTCACCGGACACAATCCACCGTACCTTAACAACACCCATGCCGGGTATGTTTTCTACCTCAATCTGATGGGGGTTATATTGTTGTTCTTTGGTGATCTTAAGATCTTCATCTATAACCACCATGCCGGCTAGAACTTCCAAACCTGTAATGCTTATATAATCAGGAGGATTGATCCTGTTTTGAATATCATTACCGGAATGTGTCGGGATCATTCTTTTGTTGGCGATAGTTACTGTTATTTCCTTGAGCCCTTTTCCAAGATCCTTTTCCTCCACTTCCTCTACAACAAGTTTAGGCGTATGGTAGGCATGATAGATCGTAAAAGCCATATTACGGTGTGCATCACTTTCAAGCAGGAATCCCGGATCAGCCCGAGAATAGTTTCTTTTGAATCCGCCGACTTCAATCTCACCATAAATCGGGTGGTCAAAAGGCGTCCATTCCACATATGCGTCCTCAAATAAAAGGTATTTGTCGAATTCAAAGGCATCTTTCATCCTTTCGTTGTAGTTTTTATATTCCTTATTAAAGAAATATCTACTGGTAAATAACTCATTAGTAAACGTAAATATTCCCCTGCCTCCATGGAACCAACTCAATTCGCCTCCAAATGCAGGATATAGATCAGTATACAATACCATATATTCATATCCCGGGATGATTTTAGATCCCAGCTTTCCAATAGCATCATAAACAGACTTGTCTGTGTCATGAAATGAAATTTCATCAGAGGAAGATCCGGGACCTCTCAAGATCATCCCACCGCTGTTATGATAACTTTGAGCACCTGCGATATTAGGGTGCTCCATCACAAATCTTGCGACAGCCCGGTTTTCCGGAACTGAGAACGGGTATTTTAATGCGCCTCTTTGAATATAATCGGGCTGCCAATCCCATCCCCAATCTCTGTTTGGATCATAATACCCACCAACCCGATCTTCATTAACCCTTCCATCTCCATCATTATCGAAGCCTTCGGAACCAAGGAATTCATATTGACCAGCTTCGTCAGGGTCAGCCCTTATCAACCATTTTGGATTATCAGGATCAATTTTATATCGTCCATTGGGATTTTTTCGGCGCATATAGGTTACATGTCCGTCTCCATTTATATCATCGAGACCGTCCTCGTCTTCAAGTCCATCCCGGTCATCATCGAAGGGGATCATCCCAGAACGAGGTGTATTGGCTGTATTTGGTGCCTTCATATAATTATCACGTGCATCCGGATTTATTGTAGGAACTATGTAGAACACCTTTTCTTTTAGCAAAGAATTGATGAAAGCATTCTCATTAAAGGATTCAACCAGGTACCAGGCGGTGTATAAACTAATCTCAGAACCCTGGATCTCATTACTGTGAATATTACCGTCGATATAAAATCCAGGTTTGTCTTCCGGTGATTTTGTTTTGGAATCAGTAATCTCAAGCACCCAGATGTCACGGTCTTCGTATGACTTGCCAACAGATGTTTTACTGATCAGATCCGGATAGGCACTAACCAGTTCATCACATATTGATGAAATTCCATCATAGGTATAATACCTGTTCCAGCTGACCGGAACCTTTGGATTTGAAGGGGTGCCAGCTGCCTTAAAAATATCCTCGACACGCTGTGCTTTACTTTCCGGAATGGACAAAAAGGCACCGGATATGAGGAGTGTATAAATGAGGTAAATGACTTTGTTTTTCATTACAATTACATTATTTCAATTCAACTTCAATTACTTGTATACCCATTTGTGGGGCACCTGCTTCTACCTTAACGGTTCCTTTTTCCCTTATAAGCCAGCTAATATGGTGCCCGCTATCTCCGTCCAATTTATCCAGTAACTGGATCGGGTGGCCACTGATGATGTCCTGACCATTATCAAGGGTAAGACTAATTTTCGGCTTTTTTACCCACCGGGTATTAATGCCAATTTCACTTAAGGCAGGGAAATATCCCTGGTTGTATATATCCATATCAAGCCTGAATAAATTCTTGCCAATGCTTTCAGTTTGAATATTGATAATTTGTATAACAGGTCGCTGAGCGGATAGCCAGACTATAAATTCATTATGTGTCCTGGAAATACTGTCCATAATGCCTGCCGGTGGATTGTTCCTCACATAAGGATATAATCCACCTACTTCAACATGGTGATTTGGAAAGTCAGGATGCTGAATCGCTGTCCAGTCAAGAAAATATTCTTCCTGCAAAGTGCTGTCAGCCCATCTCATAAAATTGACCTCAGGATTAAACTCTTCCTTTTTCTTTTTATAAGATTCCAGAGTATCGGGTTCTACTTTAATTTCAGGTATATAAAAGGCTGGCGTGCCAAAGCTCAGGCGGCCATAATGAAAGTATGCCCATTGCATGAAACCTCCATTGGAAATCCTTGTCTCCGGGTGACTTTTCTCCCCGCTTATCTCATTATATTTTTTGGATATAAATGAATTGATCGTTGCATCAGATTCCAGGATACTTGAAATTACCTGCTTCTCCGCATCTGATTTGTTGAATTGTTGAGGTGCAGACAGGTTATCTGAGGGCCCAAAAGTCAGAACTGCGAAAACATTCCACTTTTCATATAAGAAATCAAGAACTGCCTTGGTCTCTATTTCTGATACCGGATAATCTCCGGCACCTGGCTTGAAATGTTCAAATTTATAGGGGAGGTTCTTATTAAATATAATCCCACCAGGCCCGTCTTCATTAAAGTTTTTATCCAGATCGTTATCAAATCCCTCAGTGATCAGGATGTATTGTCCTTTTTCTCCCTCCTTTTTATCAGCAGGGATCATGACCCTTTCATCGTCCGGGTGCGTGATCCAGGTTCCTTTAGGATCTTTTATCCTTAAAGAAGTAATTTTGCCATCACTGTTAAGATCCTCGTAAGGATCCTCATTTAGTCTGCCATCCCTGTCATCATCAGTTCCCCTTGAGTTCTTATTTCTGGTATATTTCAAATCACTGAAATACTGTTCCGAGGCATCAGGACTTACATTTGGGATAATGTAGAATGATACGCTATCAAGCAAGTTTCGGATACTGTCAGTGGTGCTAGAGGACAATAATTCCTCCGCAAACCTCAGGGATAATTCCGGTCCTGAAATATAACTACCATCTACACCCCCCAGTATCGCCAATCCTGGCTGATTCTTACTGCTAACTTTACCGATCTCCAGGGCCCAGATATCCTTACCTCCCTGGGTTTTTGTCAGCGAGATCAGTTTAGTGATCCCGGAATGTTTTGACTGAAGATCTTTCAGGGTCTGAGACATTTCCATATGATCCCTGTAGGTGACCTGCCCCAGCATCATAATGCTTTTAAAATGCAGCAGTATGGCAATACCTATGAAGAGCAAATATTTGTATTTTCTCATCGAGCTTATAAGAAGTTGAATTTTAAAAAAATCGGTTCGTAATTGTCAATGATAATCCAATTATTTTAAAAATCACAGTTTAGCATATTATTTCCAATTGGTGATCCCATAGGAAGTGGATCTGGATTAATTGGCTTAAAAAGACCAGGATTATCTTTGAACCTTTTGATACTTTCCAGGGCATATAAAAGGTGTGCCTTTTCTGTGTCACTTTTTTCCGATCTGTATTTGGCCTGGAGCCATTCTTCAAGCTGATAGATCCCGGCTAATGTGATAGCGCTGGCCTGTGTCGACGCTGTCGGGTTTTCTGCCATCCGGAGCATCTGGTTTAAAAGTTCCATCCTTACGATCCGGTTGATCTCCCTGTAATAGGTGTTTTTATAAGTTTTTTTCCATGTATTACCGATCAGTTCAGTCAATACATTATCAAAGCCGGGTAAGGTATTCTCCCTGGATTTATATTCCACCATTCTTGATGCCCTTTGTGGATTTAGCAAGAGCCTTATCGAAAAACTTGCCGAACTTTCTGCGGCTGACAGGGGATCAAAGGTCAAGCCTGTCTTACTCCTAAAGTTTTCATTCGTTTGATCATATCCTAAAGCTTTCGGGGGCAATAACTGAAGGAGGTCTTCAGGTACCTCCAGAAATTCGGGCTGTAGTGTACGAAGAATAGCCTTTAATGCCATCTCCTGGTTTTCTGCAGGTATCATTTCTGTAATGAGCTGACCATCTCCTTTGTGAGCATATGTATATAATAATCCTCCTATCAGTTTTGAGGCGGCTTCCAGCTGATACCGATGCATCAGATAAACCGGCACGATAACGTCTTCGAGTGAAGATAATGGGAAGTTCTCCGGGATGCTGTTCAGCCCCATATTATTTAGTGCAATTTTCCTGATTTCTATGATACGGTTTAGTTCGTCGGCCGCGTTTGTGCTGTTATCCCATAAATGGGCATATGGATGAGCACTGCCTTCAGGCCGGGAATCTTTATCAGAAATATAATATAATTCACTATCCAAAATTTCCTGAATGGACTGGAATAAAAAATTATCTTCATTTCCGGTGGGAATACCATATCCATATCGAATAGCCATTTTATCCCATTCCCCGATTTTTGTGTCATATGCTTCAGAGAGGTCAATTTCTCCCTGATCGTCGAGTTTTATCAGGGGGTGGGGATAATCCATCACCGATGCCCTGTTCTGAACACTGGCAGCATAATTATGCGCCAGTCCCAGGGTGTGACCTACTTCATGGGCCGAAAGCTGTCGGATCCTGGCAAGCGCCATTTCCCTGGCTTCGGCCAGATCAACATTGCCATCATGATAAGGCGATAGCAATCCCTGAGCAATCAGAAAATCCTGCCTTATTCGTAGAGAGCCGAGTGACACATGACCTTTAATAATCTCACCTGTTCTGGGATCTATAACGGAATGGCCATATGACCACCCCCTGGTAGATCTATGAACCCACTGTATAATATTATATCTTACATCCATGGGATCAGCATCTTCCGGCAACATTTTGATCTGGAAAGCATTGGTAAAGCCAGCTGCCTCAAATGCCTCGTTCCACCAGGATGCGCCTTCCAGCAGTGCAGACCTTATGGGCTCCGGCGCACCAGGGTCAAGATAATATATTATCGGTTCCACAGGATCACTGATATCCTGACCAGGATCCTTCTTCTCTAATCTATGCCTGACGATAAATTTCTGGTCAATAGGTTCAGTAAATGGAACCGCATAATCGAAGTATGAAATTTCGAAATAACCGCTTCTGGGATCATATTTTCTCATTTTATAACCCGGATCCGGAAGTTTTACAAATGAATGCCTCTGGTTTACTGTAATTAATCCGGGTGTAGGCACAACCTGCCGCACATAATACCCCTTTGCCTGCCCTTTAAATGTGAGTGTCGCCTCGACGATGGTATTTTCAGGGAAGCTTTTTAGTTTATTCTGATCTATACTCGATCTGGACATGTCAACCTTATAGTTCCCCTGGTCCATTCTGCCCAGAGTTCTGCTTACATTATGTGCGTCGTTGAGGAAAAAATTCGTGGCATCTACAATATAGCTGTTCAGTCGTTGATCTGCAATATCAAAACCCCATAGAACGGATTGGGCAAACGATTCATGCACCGCCTTTTTTTCATGCCGATTTTCAGATATCGCTCTGTACTTATAATTTGGTTGGACCAACAGGACCTTAGGGCCATTTTTGATGAACTTTACCACCCTGTTCTGTCCAAACTGACCCCGGTCAAGGCCTATATCATTGGAACCAATCCCGGTCGTCAGTGAATTAACATACAGAAATTCAACATTCAGTTTATCGATCTCAAGCCAGACTTTCCCGGTATTATTATCCCAATACAAGTTAAAAAAACCTGCCAGCTTCTTCATGTTGTCGAGCTGTATTTTGTGTTGAGTTTCCTGAGGAGTTGCCGTGGGTACTGGCTGATTCGTTTTACATGAAAAGGTAGCCATCAGAATTAAGAGGGTAATTATATTCTTCATAATGCACATTTTTCTAGATTATGCAATAATAATCATGAAATTCAATTCGTCTTTTCTTTTTCGAAGTTTTTCAATTAAATCCAGGCATAATGCTGAGTATTTTTGATTTTTAATCATTTTTGTAATATGATAAAGATTGATGACACACTCATATCTGATGATGTTCTATTGGAATATTTTGTGTGTGATATTGAGAAATGTAAGGGGGCTTGTTGTGTTGAGGGAGATCTTGGAGCGCCATTGGATGAAGATGAACTGGCAAAACTTAAAAAGAACTTCAATGGGATTGCTCCTTATCTGACAGAAGAAGGACGGCATGAGATCGAAAAACAGGGTTTATATGTCTATGATTTTGAAGGGGATTATTCGACGCCGACTATAAATGGCAGGGAGTGTGCATATGCGATATATGATGAAAAGGGGATCCTGAAATGTGGCATCGAATTGGCCTATGAAAATGGGAGATCTGATTTCATTAAACCCATCTCCTGTCATCTTTATCCGGTACGTATCAGTAAAAATGTTACTAATATAGCCGTAAACTATGATCAATGGCATATATGCAATCCCGCATGTATTCTTGGGCGTGAGGTGAAGGTCCCTGTTTACAGATTTTTAAAAGACGCACTGATCAGAAAGTTCGGAACAGCATGGTACCATCAATTGGAGGCTTATGCCCGGGAGACCAAAATTTCAAGGGAAAAATAATTTATTAAAAATCAGATTATCCTGAGAATTATACTTCCTCTTATGTCAGGTAATGGCTCAATATCTAGAGACCTGTGAAATCAAAATCATCAAGGAAAGCAGTGGTGAACTTTCCTGATTTGAAGGTTTCATTATCCATTAATCTTAGATGAAACGGAATAGTGGATTTTATTCCTTCTATAACGAATTCTTCCAATGCTCTTTTCATTCTCATGATCACCCTTTCCCTTGTAGTGGCCGTTACGATCAATTTGGCGATCATAGAATCATAATTTGGCGGTATGGTATAACCTGTATAAACATGGCTATCCACCCTGACGCCTCTGCCTCCGGGGAAATGACAGGTTGTGATCTTTCCGGGGCTTGGCCTGAAATTATTTCCAGGATCTTCAGCATTGATACGGCATTCCATAGCATATCTATTCGGGAACCTACTTTCCCCATGTATAGGCAGGCCTGCCGCTACAGTTATCTGGTCGGCCATGATGTCCGAATCGGTCACCTGTTCAGTTATGGGGTGCTCCACCTGGATCCTGGTATTCATTTCCATGAAATAAAAATTTCCATGTTTATCCACGAGAAATTCAATGGTTCCGGCACCTTCATATCCAATAGCAGATGCCCCTTTTATTGCAGCATCACCCATTTTTCTTCGAAGTTCATCCGTAACAATTGGGGAGGGTGTTTCCTCGACCAATTTCTGATGCCTTCGCTGTATGGAGCAATCTCTTTCAGATAAATGACATACCGTGCCTTCGCTGTCACCTATTACCTGAATTTCGACATGCCGCGGCTCTTCAATGAATTTTTCAAGATAGAGGCCGTCATTCCCAAAGGCATTTTTGGATTCGAGTTTTGCGCCGTTCCAGGCTTTTGCGAATTCATCCGGATCGTTAACGATGCGCATTCCTTTTCCTCCTCCGCCGGCAGTGGCTTTTAGCATAACCGGGTAACCTATTTCTTTGGCAATTATTTTTGCTTCCTCAATATCGTTAAGCAGACCTTCGGACCCTGGTATAGTTGGTACCCCAGCCTTTTTCATAGTTTCCTTGGCAGTAGCCTTATCGCCCATCCTATTGATCATGTCAGGAGATGCTCCGATAAACTTAATATTGTACTCCTGGCAGATACGCGAGAATTCTGCATTTTCCGCCATAAATCCATATCCTGGATGAATAGCATCTGCGTTGGTGATTTCAGCGGCTGCAATGATATTGGGAATACTCAGGTATGATAAGTTACTAGGGGGAGGTCCTATACAAACTGCTTCATCAGCAAACCTGAGATGTAAACTTTCAGCATCAACAGTTGAGTATACTGCTACAGTTTTAATGCCCATCTCCCGGCAGGTCCTTATGATCCTGAGAGCAATTTCTCCTCTGTTGGCTATTAGAATTTTCTTAAACACAATCTTTTTTTAACCTTAAGCTTAACAAATTATTAAGGATCAACCAGGAATAGAGGTTGATCGAATTCAACTGGTGTGGCATTATCCACCAGAATTTCAACAATTGTACCGGAGATCTCAGCTTCTATCTCATTGAAAAGCTTCATGGCTTCTATAATGCAAACTGTTTGACCAGGCTTAATCTTATCTCCTGGCTCCACAAAGGGTGGTGATTCCGGATTAGCGGCCGTATAAAAAGTTCCAATCATGGGTGATTTGATCTCCTTGAGGTTACTTGCCGGTTTGGTCTTTTCTTCTGAGGCATCTGTTTTTATTTCAACAGTTTCGGAAACGGTGCCCGCAGCAGGTGTATTTGCTGGAGAATTTGTTGGTGAAACCATTATTTCACCGCTGTTAACGCTAATATCAGGACTCTTTTTTACAGATATCTTGAAATCAGTAGTCTCAATATTTACCTCATTTAATTCAGATTGCGAAATAAAATCAATAAGGTCTCTGATCTCTTTAATTTTCATCTTTAATCATTTAAAATTACAACCCAATGCCTTGTTACCCTATCGGGGTAATCAGGCAATCTGGTGGATTCTTAATAATTATTTTTATCAGGATCTTCAGAATATTGGCTAATCATTATTAATCGTATCCTTTTATATCTATTTAACTCTTTCAGAATATGTCCGCGTTCTTGTGTCAACCTTTATTTTCTCATTCTCATTGATAAAAAGAGGTACTTGTATTATAGCCCCGGTTTCCATAGTGGCTGGTTTGGTGGCATTTGTTGCAGTATCACCTTTAACGCCAGGTTCCGCATAGGTAATTGTTAATTCTACGAAAGGTGGCATGTCACAACTTAATGGTGTCTCTGTTTCGGCATGGTATAATATCTCAACTTCCTGGCCGTCCCTCAGAAGATCAGCATTTTCGATGAAATCTT
The DNA here is from genome assembly GCA_024644875.1 of Cyclobacteriaceae bacterium. Classification (GTDB taxonomy): domain Bacteria; phylum Bacteroidota; class Bacteroidia; order Cytophagales; family Cyclobacteriaceae; genus JAGTVG01. The sequence goes on along the minus strand of JAHEGY010000008.1, from coordinate 35,759 downwards.
CCTGAAGGAAAACCTGTTCAAAGGAATTGCTGTCCATAAAGTGATATCCCATGTCATCTTTGTATAAAAATTGATGAGGTCTTCTTTCAACACGAGCTGTTGTCACTTTAACACCTGAATTAAAGGTGTTTTCCACTACCTTGCCTGATTTCAAATTCTTAAGTTTGGTTCTAACAAATGCAGCGCCTTTCCCTGGTTTTACATGTTGAAATTCCACTATGGTATACAGGTTGTTATTATACTCGATGCACAATCCATTACGGAAATCAGCAGTTGTTGCCATTCTTTCAAAAATTTAACTCCCCAAATATAAGATTTTAATAATTAATAAATAAAATATCTTCTTAATAGAAAAATTTCAGAGATCTTATTTGTTCGGTATATATAATTTTAATAGTGAAGGGGTTATACAGAATTATACTGTACAACTAAAAAATCCCGTCTGGTGACGGGATGCAGAGCATTATTCTTCTTCCTTATCTAATACAACTTTACCCTTGTAATACAATTTGCCTTCTGACCAATGTGCTCTATGATAAAGATGCGGCTCATCAGTTGTTGGGCATATTGCAATGGTTTTTTCGGTTAATTTCTTGTGCGTTCTACGCTTATCCCTTCTTGATTTAGAAATTTTTCGTTTTGGATGCGCCATTTTTTTATTTATTTAATTATCCCTTAGTTTTTTTAATGCTTCCCATCGGGGATCTATTTCTTTCTCCCGGTTTTCAAGATCCTCGTGTTCTGAGGAAAAATACATTTCCTCATCTGTTTGTTCTTCATTTTGGTACCTTGGATGAAGTTTTTTCATGGGGATCGCCATAGATATGAATTCAAAGAAGAAATGTGACAAATCAATGGATTGCCGATCCTTGGCTATCATTTCTATCTCGTCATCTATTTCCCTGTCTTCATCACCGAACTTAAATATCATCCTTCTTTTTATATCAACTGCATGGTCAAATTTATCGAGTGAACGATCACATTCAAGTTCTACAGATCCTTTGATATTAAAGTTGGCTTCAATAAAGCCATCGGTTTTTCGAAGTACCACTAAACAATCAAAAGAACATTTTTCTATCTCACTTTCTCTAAAGTGTTGAAAAAAAGAAGGTTCTATATTATACTCAAATTGATATTCCTGGTTCTTTAGACTGACAATATCAATACAGTATTTTGTAAGACCGCTCATTTTTCCAAATAGAAATTGGCTTGCAAAAATAAGAATATTATTATTTAAAAAGAATTGAACCTGAAATTTTCTGGCAAAAAATCATAGTCAACTTGTAAGCTTATCCTTCATTATGTTCATCAGCCACAGGTTGCCTAACATTAAATATGTCCTTGGCCAGATAAATGGCTGACCTCATTGAGATCTCGCTTGCGAGATTTTTGCCGGCAAGATTATACGCAGTTCCGTGGTCCGGCGAGGTGCGTATGACCTCCAGTCCGGCTGTATAGTTCACCCCAATCTCAAAGGATAATGTTTTAAAAGCAATAAGCCCCTGATCGTGATACATCGCCAGTATGCCGTCAAAGTTTTTATATTGTGCAGCTCCAAAAAAGCCATCTGAAGGATAAGGCCCGTATGTTAGATGGCCTTTATTCTTGAATTCTTCTATAACAGGTTTTATGATCTCATGTTCCTCTTTTCCCAGCAAACCATCCTCACCTGCATGTGGATTTAGTCCCAGAACAGCAACTTTTGGTTTAGTGATGCCAAAATCCTTCTTAAGAGAATCAATAAATATTTTTAACTTGGCAGATACATTTTTGGTAGTTATCTGAGCGGGGACGTCTTTTATCGGGAGATGGGTTGTGACAAGACCAACCCGAAGGCTTTCTCCAACCATCATCATCAGACTATCTTTTTTGCCACTTTCTTTGGTGATGTATTCAGTTTGCCCGGGGAAGTTGAACTGATCGCTCTGTATATTGTTTTTATTGATGGGGCCGGTCACTATGGCATCTATTTTTCCTTCCTTCAAATCCTTTACAGCACGTTCAAGTGCTTTAAAGGCATAACTTCCCCCCTCCTTGGTAGATGTTCCGGCATTGATCTCCGCCATTTCATTCCAGCAATTGACAACATTAATCTTTTTTTGATTAAAATAATTATCCCTTACCTGAGAATAATTAAAATCTTCAATCCCAAGATTTTTTCGGTAATAGGATAGTATTTTGGTCGAGCCATAAATAACTGGTGTTATAATATTAATAATTCGGGGATCTAACAAAGATTTAATGATGACCTCAGGGCCGACTCCATTAATATCACCTAAAGAAATTCCTATTATGGGTTTATTACTTGATTTACTTTTTTTGCTTTTTTCCATTCGGTTAAATTGAAAAGTAACTTTTCATTTTGCTCAAATCTAGTTACCTTTTTACCCTTTAACAAGAAAATAAATATTGGAATTAATAAAATGTCAAAACAGGTTTTTTGCCTTGGCGTTTATTTATCCGGATGAAAGTATCACCGAAAAAATATCTTGGGCAGCACTTTCTGGTCGACGAAAACATCGCATCCAGGATAGTGGATGCGTTTTCTCCTGAAGCTGGTGAAAAGGCACTTGAAATCGGGCCGGGAACTGGTGTATTGACCAGGACCCTTCTGCGTAGATATGGGGATAATCTGTTGATGATAGACATAGACAAGGAGTCTACGGCCTATCTGAAGAAGAAATTCCCGAAGTATAGCCATAATATTTTACAGGGAGATTTTTTATCAATGAGCCTGGCAAAATTGCATAACGGACCAATTAGTATCATTGGGAATTTTCCGTATAATATTTCTTCCCAGATCTTTTTCAAGATCCTGGAAAACCGTGATACTGTCCCTTTAATCGTAGGAATGGTTCAGAAGGAAGTTGGAGAGCGGATATCAGCTGGTCCAGGTAGCAAAACATATGGAATACTTTCAGTCCTTCTTTCTGCCTTTTATGATATCGAATACCTTTTCACGGTTGAACCAGAGGTATTTGATCCGCCTCCAAAAGTTAGATCATCTGTTCTTCGATTAACTAGAAATAATACCAATCATTTACCCTGTAATGAGACCATTTTTACTAGAATTGTAAAACTTGGATTTCAAAACCGCCGAAAGACGTTGCGGAACGCTTTAAAATCTCTAAATTTGCCAGAAGAAATTCATAAGCTTGATATTTTAGGAAAGAGAGCTGAGCAGCTTTCAGTAGAAGATTTTACAGAACTTACAGAAAAAATAGAATTGGTTTGGAAGAATTGACCACATTTGAATTATCGCGTGAGTATATTGACCGGCTCGAGGAGGCTATAGAAGCTGAAGATAATCAGTTCATAGTTAAATCACTGGATGGGGTTGATCCCAGGGATATCTCTTCTGTACTGGATGAACTCGACCTGGAAGGTGCAAAATATGTACTGAGCCTTCTGAATGATGAAATTGCTTCAAACATCATCAAAGAGCTTGATCCTGATGTACGATCCAAGTTCCTGAAAAATGTAGAGCCTGAGAAAATCAACAGATTGCTTGATAATCTAGAGACCGATGATGCAGTTGATATTATAAACGAACTGCCGGTTAAGCTCAGGGAAGAGATCATTGCTGGAATTGATAATGAAGAGCGGGCTGCATATATTGTTGATCTCATGCGGTATGAAGAGGATTGTGCCGGCGGCCTGATGGCCAAGGAACTGGTAAAGGCCAATCTTAACTGGAATGTGGTTCAGTGTATCGATGAGATCCGCCGTCAAGCAGAAAATGTGCAGAAGATATATTCCGTTTATGTTGTCGATAATAATGGTATTCTGCTTGGAAGAACCAGCCTGAAAAGGATAATCCTGGCCACTAATAAAACCCTGATAAAAGATATTTATGAGCCTGAGATCGTTTCAGTAGAGACCTATATGGATCAGGAGGAGGTAGTTTCAGTCATGCGGAAATATGATCTTGATGCCGTTCCTGTAGTTAATGGAAAAGGAAAGCTGGTGGGACGGATCACGGTGGATGATGTAGTAGATGTAATGGCGGAGATGGCTGAGGCTGAAAGACAACTCATGTCAGGTATATCAGAAGATGTAGAAGAGGATGATAGTGTATGGATGATTACACGAGCCCGTTTGCCCTGGCTGATCATCGGTCTGGGGGGGGGATTATTAGGGGCCTGGTTCATGGGTTTATTTGAAGAGGATATTGTTTTAATCCCCGCTATGGCATTTTTTATACCGTTGATAACGGCCACCGGAGGTAATGTTGGGATCCAGTCCTCGGCCATTGTTGTACAGAGTTTAGCCGATAAATCTGGTATAGATCCCGGGAATATACAAAGATTCTACAAAGGTTTACTGGTTTCTTTTCTTAATGCGGTTGTCCTGGCTATTATAACATTATTATTCAACCTGATCCTGGGTCAGCCATCAAAATTGGGTTTCGTTGTTTCGATTGCCCTATTCGCTGTAGTCATGCTGGCGTCTATTATGGGCACTATTACCCCCCTTATTCTTGATAAATTTAAAATAAATCCAGCCCTTGCTTCCGGACCCTTTATAACTACTGCAAACGACTTGTTGGGACTGGGGGTATATTTTGTTATTGCGCATTATTTGTATCATATGTGAAGAAATTAATTTTATGGGGAGGAAAATAATCATCGCAGACGAAATGCACCCTAGTATCGTGCCAGATCTGAAAAACGCAGGTTTTGAAGTAGATTACCTGCCGGGAATCAGCCGTGAAATGCTAAAAGATTGCATTTATCAATATGATGGGATCATTATCAGAAGTAAAACTGATCTTGACCGTGAGATGATAGACCTAGCCCTTAATTTGCAATATGTCGCAAGGGCAGGGGCTGGTACCGATAAAATCGATGAATCTTACTGTAAGGATAAAGGAATTGCTATCCTGAATGCACCGGAAGGGAACAAAGATGCGCTGGGGGAGCATGCTGCAGGCATTCTTCTGACTTTATTAAATAAGATACACCTCTCAGATAGGGAGATCAGGAAATCGAACTGGAATAGAGAAGGAAACCGGGGAACGGAAATCAAAGACAAAGTAGTCGGAATTATTGGTTATGGGAATATGGGTTCAGCTTTTGCTCAGAGATTATCCGGCTTTGAATGCAGGGTGCTGGCCTATGATAAATACAAGAAAGATTATGGTGATAAGTACGCTATTGCCTCTGATATGGAGCAGCTTTATCATGAAGCTGATATACTGAGCTTTCATGTGCCACTGACCGGGGAGACCCATGGCTTTTATGATTTTGATTTCTTTAATAAGTTCGAAAAAGAATTATACCTGGTCAATACAGCCAGGGGCCCAATTCTGCCGCTTACAGATCTGATCCGACTGCTGGATACGGGTAAGATCCTGGGTGCAGCGCTCGATGTTTTAGAAAAGGAGAAGTTGGATAAACTTACAAGTGAGGAGAGGGACAGGTTTTTTAACCTGGTTGAACGGGACAATGTTGTATTCACCCCTCATGTAGGTGGGTGGAGTTATGAATCCTATAAAAGGATAAATGATGTACTGGTCCGGAAAATTGTATCTTTACATAATCGTAGTTAGGAAATGGATTCAAGAAGAAAAGAAAAAATTCACAGGTTTGTTGACAGGATATTGGAAGAACCAATCATTGTTTCGTTTAGTGTCCTTTTTGTACTTTCTCTGATTGTGGTTGGATTAAGTTTTCCTCTTTACTTATCAGACACGCATGATTTTTTTGTAAACATACTTGCTGAGGCTCATGGGATGATATTTGATATTGCCGTAATCGGTATTCTGATATTCTGGCTTACGGGCGTAGGACAGAAACGAGCCCGGATCAGAGCATATCAGGATGAAATTGATGATTTCCGGATGTGGGAATCGGAAGAGGCTGCTTTCAGGACAGTGGGTAATATTAAAAGACTCAACAGGCATAAGATATTTAATATTGACCTCGTAAATTGTCACCTTTCTAAAACTAACCTCAACTATGTGATCTTAAAAGGGGCAAACCTGAATAACGCGAATGTTTCCAATTCAAACCTTATCCAGGCAAATTTTGAGTCTTCCAGAATGAACCGTGCAAATTTTGAGAATTCAAACCTTAATCAGGTCAACCTACGCAGATCTTTTGCAAGTGGTGCAAATTTCAGGGATGCAAACATGATAAAAGCCAATCTGGAAAATGCTTTTTTAATAAAAGCTGATTTTAATAATGCTTTCCTTATGGAAGCTAATCTGAATGGTGCTAACCTGACAGGTACTAACTTTGATTTCACCAATTTATACAAGGCCGACCTGAGAAATGCCGTTGGATTGACTGTAGAACAATTTGAACATGTAAAAACCCTGTATCTGGCTCAATTTGATGATGATTTCTTTCAGAAAATAATGAAGGCAAAACCCAAGCTTGTAGGCAAATAAAACTTTTCGATTATTGGGGTGGAAGGCTGTGATATGACCTTTCAGGAGTAAAACTGGGATTGATGGAACTAATGGTACTTATATTTTCATAATCCTTGATATACTGCTCATGATTGATGTACATATCTATGAAATCCCGTATTCCCCTGTTAGCAAGATTTCCTGAATAGTTGGTCAGGATACAAATGCCAATATTTTCCTCAGGCAGAATGGCCATACCAGTTTTATAACCATTCACATACCCCCCATGATAAACTACTTTCTTATTACTATAATCAAGTATCCTGAAACCCAGGCCATAATATGATTTTCTCATTTTTGGCCAACCACCAAAATACTGATATTTAATATAGGTGTTTACCTGAGGCTTGAACAATTCATCAAGTACCGGTTGCCCTATGACCCATGGTTTTTGCCCATTGATGGCGATCAGGAAATTAGCCATATCCCAGATACTTGCATTAATACCTCCTGCAGGAGCAGCATTATAATATTTTTTTGTTATTCTTGATTTTCTAAGCCTTCCCTTATAATAATGGTGCGGATAAGCGATATCTGAATTTTCAACTATTCCCTCGTAGGAGGCGGAGGAATTCTTCATGTTCAGAGGCCTGAATAACCTTTCTTCCAGGGTTGTCTCGTAATCCATTCCTGTGGAGGTTTCGATTATCGGATCGATTAAACTGTATGCCAGGTTCTGATAGCTGTATACTGATCCTACAGGGCCAATGAGATTTACATTCGACAATTCGGGAATCATCTCTTCAAGGGACTTGCCATCTTCTATATAATTGGTGTATGAATGCCTGATCAGACCCGTGGTATGTGAAAGTATATGCCTGATTTTTAACTCATTAGTGCTCGCTTCAGTTTTCAGCCTGAAATCAGGAAGATAGGATTTAACATTATTGTCCCAGTTTAAAAGGCTGTCTTCAACCAGTATGCCCGCAAGCGTGGCGGCTATACTCTTAGATACAGAACCAAGCCTGAATACGGTATGTATGCCCACAGAGTCTCTGGTCGAGATGTCTTTGATGCCATAACCTTTTATGTGGACTATTTTATCATCTTTTATGATGCAAATGGCTGCGCCCGGAATGTGCTTGCTTTGTATTTTCTCTTTAAAATATTCATCATATTCCAGGGCAAGCGCTTTGACTAATGGGTTTATTTGAGGGGCAGGCGTAGTTAAAGCGGTCTCACTGGCCTGTTTTATATCCGATAAGGCTATAAATAATAAAGTGATAAAGAAAAAAACGATATGTTTTCTTTTCAACCTCATATAATTTTAACTGTCTTTCTACTTAATATTCTTGAATTCTTCAATTAATTACTTCCTAAAAACTGCAAGTATATCAGTACGCTATAATTTAAACAAGCATTATGATAAATTATAGAACACAATCAGTAAGTATATGTTGTGACTCATAAGGCTCTAATTGTGTGAACAGTTAATGGGTAGTACCTTTAAATCAACTCTTACCATGCTCCAATATGCAAAATATATTAATTAAATCCAAAAAAATAACAAAATAATTATAGTTTGGATTAAGTTATTCCATTTTAATGGTACAAAAAAAGCAATTATAAAGAACTTTTTCAACTCAAATTATCTTTTTAACATTCTGAATATTACTTAAATTACGATTTATTAAACCTGATATTTTTATGCACGGAGTATTTTTTTATTTACAACAAATAAAAGCGCTGTTAAGAATTAGTTTCAAGCCTTATTGCCTATTATTTCTGTCCGTTTTGATCGTGCTGACTGGATGCCGGGAAAGTGAAACGAAAAAACAAAAGGGATTGCCAAATATAATTCTTTTGATAACTGATGATCAGGGATACGGTGACCTCGGTTTTCATGGAAATACAGTCATTCAGACCCCCACTCTGGATTCACTGGCATTCAATAGCACAAGGTTGACCCATTTTTATGTTTCGCCTGTTTGTGCACCAACCCGGTCGAGTTTAATGACCGGCAGGTATTCCTTGCGTACAGGTGTTTTTGACACCTACAATGGTGGGGCTATCATGTCTGATCAGGAAACCACAATAGCCGAGTATTTAAAACAGGCGGGTTACAGAACCGGTATTTTTGGGAAATGGCACCTTGGAGATACATATCCATATAGACCGCAGGATCAGGGTTTTGATATATCATGGGTACATGCCGGTGGAGGTATTGGACAACCCGGGGATTACTATGAAAATTTTGTAAAGGGGGACTCCAGTTATTTTAATCCTGTTTTGGAATTTAACGGGATAAAAACAGAAACCCATGGCTATTGCTCTGATGTATTTACAGATCTGGCCATAGAATTCATTCAGGAGAACGGAGAAACACCTTTCTTTGCATATATATCATATAATGCGCCTCATACACCATTGCAGGTTCCGGAGGATTATTTGCAATTGTATGATACAGTAAACATGCTACCTGATCTATTTCCATCCAGTGGATCCGATATGGCTCATATGACGGACCGGGATATAGAGTCCGCGCGTAAGGTATATGCCATGGTCACCAATATTGATGATAATATCTCCAGAATATGGAAAACAGTTGCAGATAAAGGTATTGCCGGGAATACATTAATCATATTTATTACGGATAACGGACCGCAGCAGAGGAGATATAACGGAGGATTAAGAAACCGGAAAGGTTCTGTGTATGAAGGGGGAATACGTGTGCCATCTTTCTGGCACTGGCCGGGAACACTCGATCCGGGAGATAGAGAGTTCATTTCAGCTCATATTGATGTATTACCTACCTTGCTGGATATATGTGGCCTACAGGTTAATACCAGGAATCCCGTTGACGGCATTAGTCTTTTACCGGTTCTGAAAGGTGAAAATGGCGATAATATTAAACGAGAGCTTGCCCACTACTGGCACAGGGGCTATCTGGAACCTTATCATAATATTGCCTACAGATCCGGGACTTACAAATTGGTAGCCCATGGCGATTATATGATGAAGAATTCTGATTTTGAATTGTATGATATATTGTCTGATCCGAATGAGGAAATGGATATTAGTAATTCATCAGCTATACTGGTTGATTCTTTGAGAAATGACTTTGATCATTGGTATGGCGAGATAATGGAGAGTGATCATTTAAACATTCAGCCGATACATATTGGCACTAATTTTCAGGATCCGGTGACACTTGGAAGAAATGATACAAAAGGGGCCTCAGCAAAGCAATGGATGAGTGATTCCGGAATGGGTTACTGGGACGTTATGGTACATGAATCCGGATTGTATGACATTGAAGTCAGGTTCTTCAAACCGGTTGAAGTTCCTGGCACAACTTCGATACGTTTTGGAACTGTTCAACGAACTGTGGCCACTAATATTCAGGATAATTTAATCATCTTTAAAGGTGTTGAACTCAAGGAAGGACCTTGTATAGCAGAAGCCTGGCACCAATACAGGGGAAAGATCTATGCCCCGATTTTGATGGAAGTATCAAAGAAATAGTAATGTTCGTGTTTCTGAATATTACTGTTTAGTTTTGGGTTTTTAATTGCTTCAAATTTTTCTTTAAAATTTTTAGATATGAAGAGTCATCAGTTTTTTATTGTATTTTTTATCATATTTTTATCTTTCCAATGCTCCCAGCAGGATGACAGCAATACCATGGTGTCAGATAAGATAAGGATCAACCAGATTGGCTATGAAATTAACAGCCCGAAAAGATTTATTGTTAGTGACACAGAATCAGAGGCATTTGAGATCATCAATGAATCTGGAGATGTTATCCATGAAGGAATTCTCATTGATAGGGGTGAATGGAAATCCTCTGGTGAATCGGTTAAGTTGGGTGATTTTTCAACTTTCAACGATTACGGAACCTTTAGGATCCGTCTTGAAGATCAAGAAACCTCCTATCCATTTCAAATAGGCAGTAATCTCTATCTGGACGCCGCTATCGATGGCTTAAAATCCTTTTATCTGCAAAGAATGACCATAGATATTGATCAGAAGTATGCTGGTGTATACCGTCGACCCGGAGGCCATCCGGATACAGTTTGTTATTTTCATGAATCCACCGGCCGGAGTACAGGATACAAATCCTCACCCGGGGGATGGTATGATGCCGGAGATTATGGGAAGTATATCGTGAATGCAGGGATAACTGTAGGGACGATGCTGGCTTTGAATGACATTAATCCTTATGTTTTCCAGGATGGTTCCTTATGGATACCTGAAAGCGGAAATGGCAAAAATGACCTGCTGGATGAAATCAAATTCGAACTGGACTGGATGAGGACCATGCAGGACGATGATGGTGGGGTGTTCCATAAACTTACGACCAAAAATTTTGAAGGTTTTGTCATGCCGGTAGAAGCTGTCAATGACCGGTATATTATTGGAAAATCAACCGCTGCCACATTGGACTTTGCTGCCAGCATGGCAATGGCTTCAAGATTATATAAGGAATTTGATCCGGTCTTTGGAGAAACCTGCCTGGCGTCAGCTTTAAAAGCATGGTCATGGGCAATGAATAATCCTGAAGCATATTACGCTAAGAATCCTGAAGATATCCAGACAGGAGCCTATAACGACGTAATTCTGGATGAAGAGTTCTTCTGGGCAGCTGCTGAACTCTACATCTCAACCGGGGAGGAGAAATATCATGATTTAATACAAGACGATTTATCAGGAATGGAATTCAGGGTGGAGGAAAGTTGGAGGAATTATGTCGATAATATTGGTTATTATTCATTGCTCAGTCCAAAAAGCCCCCTGAAAGAAGCTGATAAAAAAATTATAGAAGACCGTTTGCTTTCGCTGGCTGACAGCCTTACGAATGTTATTGAAAATCATCCCTATCGGATCCCTGTTGATCATTTTAAATGGGGATCTAACAGTGATTTTTTGAATGCTGCCGTGTTGTTCACGGTTGCACATCACTATACCGGGGATCTGCTCTATAAAGAATCCATGTATGAAACCCTGGATTATATATTCGGGAAAAATGCAACAGGCTACTCCTTTATTACTGGTTTTGGAAGTAAGACACCCATGCATATCCATCACCGCCAGTCTGAGGCAGATGGCATATTGGATCCGTTTCCGGGTTTTGTCGTGGGTGGGCCTAATATATCAAGACAGGATGAAGGCAACCTGGGTTCGGCTGGCAAAGAATACGAAAGCCCGCTTCCGGCCCGGTCTTATATTGATGAAGTTGAAAGCTTTGCCTCCAATGAGATCTGCATCAACTGGAATGCGCCTTATATATTCGTGCTGGGATACCTGGTTGATACCAGTGATGAGACTCTGATTGTAGAATAAGGTGGTCAAAGGTTATGCTGATTTGATATTCATCTTCTTAGCTTAATAAAAAAAGAAATTGAAAACCTTATTATTGTGCATTATATCGAAATTTAACCTGATAAATCTGTGTCTACCGTTTTTAAAAAACTTTATATATGAAAATTAATTTTAGAAATTTAATAATCCCTTCCCTGTCCATACTTTTCATCCTGACAGGCTGCCAACCTCAGGGCGACAATATTGATGAGGCCCGGGAAGCAATGTCCTTAATTCTGGAAAAGTCAGGCGCTACATCAGACCTGAAGAATGTGATCTTCGTTTTGAGTGACGATCATCGTTATGATTTTATGGGTTTTACAGGAAAAGTTCCCTGGTTGAAAACACCTGCCATGGATAAAATGGCTGCTGAGGGCTGCCATCTTGAAAATGCTTTTGTTACCACATCGTTGTGTTCGCCAAGCCGGGCTTCTATACTGACTGGTATGTATTCTCATACGCATACAGTAGTAGATAATCAGGCCCCGGTACCCGAAGATCTTATATTTTTCCCCCAGTACCTTCAAAAGGCTGGCTACGAAACTGCATATTTTGGAAAATGGCATATGGGACATGGGCACGATGATCCTAGACCAGGATTTGATCACTGGGAAAGCTTTAAGGGGCAGGGAAATTATTATAAACCCAGTCTTAATATCAATGGTGAACGATTTGAATACGATGAGGACACCTATGTTACTGATCTGTTGACTGAGCATGCGCTGGAATGGATGAAGAATAGGAACAAGGATAAACCATTCTTTATGTATCTGTCCCATAAGGCCGTTCATGCCCTTTTCAAACCTGCACAAAGGCATGAAGGCATGTATGAAAATGAGGAAGTAGTAATACCACCATCCTATTACCTGACAGCCGCTGATGATTATAAGGAGCATGAAATTCCGGAATGGGTGAAGCAACAGCGCAATAGCTGGCATGGCGTTGATGACATGTACCATGGTGCCCATAATTTTGATACATTTTTTAAAGCATATTGTGAGACATTGACTGCACTAGATGAAAGCCTGGGTTCAGTAATCAGTTATGTTGAGAATTCAGATCTGAAAGACAATACCCTTGTATTGTATATGGGAGATAATGGATTTTCCTTTGGAGAACACGGACTTATTGATAAACGTCAGGCTTATGAAGAATCCTGGCGGGTACCGCTTCTTGCGTGGGCCCCTGGCATGATAAAACCCGGGTCAAAGGTAAAAAACCTGGTCCAGAACATTGATATTGCACCTACCGTTCTTGATATGGCGGGTCTGGTAGCTCCGGATTATATGCCGGGGAAATCTTTTGGGCCGTTATTGAAAGGCCAAAATGTTGATGACTGGCGTAATAGGATCTTCTATGAATATTACTGGGAATACGCATATCCCCAGACCCCTACGGTTCACGCGGTTAGAACAGACAGGTATAAGTTTATTCGTTATCATGGCCTTTGGGATTCTAATGAATTCTATGATCTCGAAAATGATCCCTGGGAGATGAATAATCTGATAAGGAGCCCGGAACATCAGGAACAGATCGAGCTGATGCTGAACGATTTGTGGACCTGGCTAGAAGAAACGGGCGGTATGCAGATCCCGCTGAAGCGGACCACCCACAAGAAAATTGACAACCGCTTTAAGGGATATTATTAGGGGAAATCAAAATTAGGACCCTGTAACACTCAGAATTTGATTGGCCGCGGAAACTACTTCTCAGGCTTCCAAGCAGTTTTCTAATCAGGAATCCATTCAGGCTTTCAAACAGACTTCCAAGCAGAGCCCCAATCAGGCTTTCAAACAGACTTCCAAGCAGAGTCCCAATCAGGCTTTCAATATAAGATCTGCTGCTATTCGTACGGCAGCCCTGACAACTTTGCTGCATTTATGCGTTGCGCCAGCCTCCTGGAATTTTTTAAGATCATCTTCATTCCTCAGGTCTAATTCCATCCCAAATTCTGAATCTACTATGTTTCTGCACCTCAAACTCCCCAGTTCCTCCTCGAAACGATCACAGAATTCATTCGCAGGCTTAAGTGAATCCCTGTATCCCTGCCAGTCTGTTATACTGTTTTTGCCAAAAACGAGTCCAAGGGCAAGTAAGACCCCTGAAACTGCTCCACAGGTTTCACCTCTCTCAGCAATGCCGGGTATAGGGCTAAGAGCCTTTACCATTTCGGAATTACCCAGCCCAAATTGCTCTGAGAGTGCCAGAAAGGCAGATTGAGCACAATGGTGGGACAATTCCATATAATGATCTACTTTCTGATCGAGCAATTGAAATACCTGTTCCTTTGGCATGCTTTTGCTAATGCTCATAGCATCAGGTTCTTCCAAAACTGAATCACCTTTTGTATTATCACGCTTAGAACTGCAATTACCCAGCAACACCGATCCTGCAGTCGCAGAACCCGCTACTATAAAATCACGACGATTTATCACCTTTTTCATGATCGAGGTAGTTTTTTTAATAACGGTTTCATGATAAAACCTCTATTCCTAAGTTACAAAGATTTGGTTTAGAATCCTTAAAGACTAAAAAATGATTGGCTTATATCCTCGGTCAATTGTTCTATGTGTTATTTTGAAACGATATAGATCCGTCAAAAAGGCGTATTGCCTTCATGAGGTTTGAGCGAATCACGTACTCATAATCTTTAAGCATCCAAGCGGGAAATACCGGTTAAACTATATGCCAGATCCCCTATCAGACAAAGCTTGTGAACCTGATTAAAAGCAGTATGCTTATTTAATACTTATAGCGTTGGGGTTATGCCTCCATCCACCGGAAGGTTAATGCCATTGATATATCCTGCTGAAGGGGATGCCAGAAATGCTGCAGCATTTCCCATTTCCTCGGGCCCTCCGAGCCTTTTAGCTGGAATCTTATCCGCAGCCTGCTTCTCGAATTCTTCATGAGTTATACCTGCCTCTTCAGCTTTCTTACTGAATAAATCATCCAAACGCCCTGTTTTCGTATATCCGGGGAGGATATTATTTACAGTAATTCCAAATGGGCCCAGCTCATTCGCAAGGGTTTTTGCCCAGCTGGCTACAGCCCCACGTATAGTGTTCGAAACGCCCAAGCCTGCTATTGGAGTCTTTACAGAGATGGAAATAACATTTATAATCCGGCCATATCCTGAATCTTTCATGCCGGGTGCCAGGCGGGTGACGAGATTCTGGTTGTTAATGATATGTGCACTGAATCCGGCCATAAACTTATCCGCATCTGATTCCATGACTGTTCCATGAGGAGGTCCACCGGTATTGTTAACCAGAATGTGTATGGCTTTTCCCAATGTCAGAAATTGATCTATTGCTTTTAGAACATTTTCGGGTTTATGAAAATCTGCCACCAGGTAATCGTGTGATTGTCCCTGAGTCTTATCCAGTTCCTGTACGACACTTTTTAAGCTTGCTTCATTTCTTGCAAAAAGAATAACATTCGCTCCATTTCGTGCTAACTCGATGGCAATTGCTTTTCCTATACCCTGTGTGCTTCCGCAAACCAGGGCATTTTTATTCTTTAAACTTAGATCCATATTGAATTGAGTTAAAAATGAAAGTAAAAATAGCAATATTCCAAAGATTATGACAAGGGTTATCTCATTTGATAACTTTCGAGTATTATGCGCTCAATGATCTATGGAATTATTTATTATTCTTCTCTCAGTGCTTTAACTGGATTCGATATGGCGGCCTTTATTGTATGAAAACTGATCGTTGACAGTGTTATGAATATTGCTAAAAGCGCCGCTGAAACAAATGTTATATAGTGAATATCAGTCTGGTAGGCAAAGTTCTGCAGCCATTTATCCATGAAAATATAGGCGATGGGAATAGCCAGTACAATAGAGATCCCGATCAGGATCAGAAAATCCTTCGATATCATAAAAACTATTGTCCCGATATTAGCACCAACTACCTTCCTGATCCCTATTTCTTTGGTTCTTTGTTCTGTTGTGAAAGAGGCTAATCCCAGCAAACCGAGACAGGCAATTATTATCGTTAATACCGAGAATATTGAAAAAATCTCACTTCTGCGCTGATCGTTGGCATATTGTTCTTCAAATTGCTCGTCAAGAAAATTATACTCAAGTGGCCGGTTAGGAAAGACATTTTTCCATGCGATCTCTACTTCCTGAATGGCTTGTGGAATATCGCCACCCCTTAATTTAATATGAGCAATATGATTATCTATTCGCAAGTAAAATAAAACGGGTTCAATTACATCATATAAAGAACTGTGGTGATAGTCTTTGATTACCCCAACCACCTCAACAAAGGGATCTTCTTCCCCAGTCCCAAACTGGAATTTCTTACCAATTGCATTATCCCAGTTCATCCTTTTGGCCATTGATTCGGTAACAATTACTGCCTGGGAGGTATCCGAGGTGACCTCTCTTGAAAAGTTCCTTCCTTCAAGGATCTCAAAGCCCAGGGTGGGAATATAATCGTAATCAATACCGTAAAGATCAATTCCCCTTTCAACCATCTCACCTGCATCATTCTCCACATTGATAAGGTTCTTGCCAATCCCATAGCCTGGAGAAGTTGTGGCTGATCCTACCTCCACGACAGAATTTGATTTTTTTAATTCATTTCTCAGCACTTCAAACTTATCTCTCATATCCTGATTGAACATGCTTATCCTGATGATCTTGTCCTTATCAAATCCAAGGTCCTTCTCTCGTAGGTAGTTTAACTGATCATATACGATCCATGTACTGATAATCATAGTTACCGATATGCCAAACTGCAAAATCACTAAGAATTTCCTGACCAGAGAACTTCCACCTTTGCTTCCACTGTTAATTTTCAATACCTCAACCGGCTTAAAGGAAGAAAGGAAAAAGGAAGGATATGAACCGCTCAATATGGCCACAAATACTACGATGCCAAGCAGAGATATGAGGATAACAGGATTAAGCAGTATTTCCAGTGAAATGGCTTTATCCATTAAATCATTGTAAAACGGGATCAATG
Source organism: Cyclobacteriaceae bacterium (assembly GCA_024644875.1). Taxonomy (GTDB): domain Bacteria; phylum Bacteroidota; class Bacteroidia; order Cytophagales; family Cyclobacteriaceae; genus JAGTVG01. Next base: position 19,061 of record JAHEGY010000008.1, on the reverse strand, counting down.
CCAGAACAAGAATTACACTGATCAATAAAGAGATAAGGGTATAGATCATCGACTCAGTAAGGAATTGAATGATGATCTGCCTTCTGTGTGAACCCATAACCTTACGGATACCAACCTCCCTGGCACGCTTCATTGACCTGGCAGTTGACAGGTTCATATAATTTATACTGGCGATAAGAAGGATGAAAAATGCAACTGCTGAAAAAATATAAACATAGGCTATATCACCCCCGGATTCCGCTTCGTCGCCTATTTTCGAATATAGATGTATATCCTGTATATTCTGCAATATATAATTGAAGTCAATACCCAGGTCCGCAAAGATCTCAGCACAGTAATTATCATACACCTCATGAAGTTTGTCCTGGAAAGCAACCGGGTCTGTTAGACTTGGACAGTATATATAGGTTCGAACTCCAAAATTTCCCCAGTTTCCTTCTCTCCGGAAATCCTGAAGGGTACTCCAGGAAATAAATGCATCTATTGAATTGATATGTGTGTTTTTAGGGATATTCTCAATAACACCCGTAACCTTCAGAGAAAGGTTTTCCCCGATAAGCGTTTCGCCGACTACATCGGTATCATTGAAATATTTTATGGCGATATCTTTTGTAAGTACTATTGAATTGGGTTCGTAAAGACATGTTTCTGGATCACCCTGGATAAATTTAAAGGTAAATAATTCAAAAGTAGCGGAGTCGGCATAGAAAAAATCTTCTTCATACATGTTCTCAGACCCTTTTTCAAACATCATCCGGCCGGTTCCCGACAGACGGGCATATTTCTCAACTTCAGGGTAATCTTTCTTTACCGTAGGAGCAAACGGGGTTTGTGCCACAGCCCACGTAAATTCGTTGTCTACCTCAGTAATATTGGTTACTACACGGTATACATGGTCACCTTCGACATGAAAATTATCATAACTTAATTCATCAATGATATAAAGAACCAAAAAAAGGCAGGAGGTAATGCCAATTATCAGGCCCAGAATATTTATAAAACTATAACCCTTTTCTTTTTTTATGTTTCTAAGGGAAATCTTGATCAGGTTTTTAAACATGTTTTCCGGGGTAAATTTGAATTTGCTTCAGGTCTATATTACTATAGGATGAAAAAAAAGAGGAAAAGGTTGAATGGCAGGAGAGTTTTTTCGGGTATTAGCCAATTACCGGATCTTTATCGATCTTCATTCGTTAACTTATCAGTCAGTGCCAGCCAGAATGGGAGGGAAGTAATGGCCATGGTGCTGATTCCCTCTTCCTGTTGGTTCTTGACCATATTGACTATCTTTTGTTTCTGGATTTCTAAAGGATTGTCATGCCCGATGGTGATATGATAAGCGAATAGGACTAATAGTACAAAAAACAGTGCGGCAATTTTCTGTACATTGAAATATTTTTCTATTGATTTGAAATCTATTCTTTTCATGTCTTCAATATTCAGCAGGAGTTTTGTAAGGTCGCAATCTCCCTTAGATTTATTAGCAATTTCAATACCATTAAAATTAAGCTGCTGTAATTCAATTGTTTATGCTGAAAATGGGGTTATCCATATGTTCTTATCCGAACACTTGTGTGCGGAGTGGGACAAGTTTCATTACTCAGATCGAATTGTATTTAATACCCCATTAGTAATTAAAAACCCCATAAATATTCCTGTCAAAAGGATCAGGAAAAATTAATATTAAGGACAAATTTAGGTTCTGTCGCAAATAAAATTTCTGTTTACATAAATATTTTAGTTAAGAAGCCAGCATTTCAAAAATGATTCCTAAATCCTAAAATCGTTTTTCAGTATTAATCTCAAGGTGAAAAGAGATTGCATTTGCATGATTATTTTTTCCTATTTTTCCGTCTAAAGGAATTGTTATGAAAAACAAGCTTCCCATATTCAATACATTAACCTATTCGAATAAACAACTCTCCATACTGGTGATATTAAGAGTATTGGCTGGATAGTATACGAGCTGGAAAACAACTGAAATATAATATAGATTATGGCTTTGAGGAATCCATGGCTGCACATATGGGCACACTGGCTCTAAAACTGGGCCGGAGAATCAAATGGGATCATGCCAGTAACTTCTTTGCCAATGTTTCCGGGGAAGAGATCATGCAGGTATTCCGGGGTTGGAGTTACTACTCTGAAAGAATTTCCTCCATCAGGATATTGAATTCTTTCACGAATGTATCATAATATGCTCCTGTTCCAGGCCCGCTGAATCCGGTATGTATATCTCTGACTTTTTTCGATCTGTCAATAACAATCATTGTAGGGAATGAAATGCTGCCTTCCAGCATGGGCAATGCCTTCCTGGTATAGGTTTTGTCAGACTTCCCGCCAAAAAGAAAATCGTACTGAACGTTGAACCTATTCTTTAGTTTCTCAATCCTTGTCCTGGCATAATCGAGATCATCTTTTCTTTCAAATGCAATGGCAATGATCTCAACGCCACGCGCTTTATTTTCGAGGTACCACTCGGATAAAAATCTTGTTTCATCCATGCAGTTTGGACACCAGGTTCCAAAAATCTGAATAATGATCACCTTGTCCTGGAATTTCGGATCCTGCAGGGAAACCAGCTTTCCGTTCATGTCAGGCAGGGAAAAATTCACCATTTCATATCCATCTTTAAGATATGTCAATGAATGTGCATCGGCCAGTTTGATCTCATCATTTCGTATGGCGCTCCAGGTATCATGTCTTGTCTTTCCTGAATAGAAGTCTCCGGTCATCTGATCACCATCTATAGTTGCCTTAAATAAATAGGCATGTTCCCCGTCAAAGGTGCTCATATATAACTGATTGCCATCGACCTCTCCGACCAGGAACCGGTAATCGCCAGAAGGACGGAGAAAGGTCCCTGTTATGTTGGAACCGTTTTGATAGAATTCCCCAATTGCCAGCTTTTTTCCGGAACTGTTTTCAAAGTATACTTCCCATCGGCCCTGAATATTTACTCTAACTTCTCCTGGTTTATCGATAAATCGAAAAGTTTTCCCGTGTTGTGCAGTAAATGGAATAAGATAGCCTTCAGCATAGTTTTTCCTCCAATATCCGGTCATTTCGTGATCACTGAAACTTGCTACCAGGTCAGCATCAAAAATATGCATGGGTATATAAATGGAATCATCCTGGATCCTCACATTTTCAATAGGGATCTTTTCTTCACCATTGATCAGGTTTACCATAATTTGACCCATATCATTCTTTTCCAGGCTGAAATTAAATGGAAGTTCCTGGCCCTGGGTATGAATAATGCCACGCCATAGGCCGGTTGAAGGGCTGTGGATAATTTCCGATCCCCTTTTGGTTTGGCATGAAAATATGACCAGAATCAGACTGATGGAAATAAGTAACTTGTTTATCATTTATTAAGTATTTTTCTGTTCAAATATACCCAACTGTCCTTGGACTAGAGGCTTAATTTCCAGGATTATAAATCTTCCCTGAACCCATGTTCACTTAAAGCAGGCTCCCACAATCTCCCACCTAATTTCAGATCAATTAAAAAGCCCTAATTCTGAAAATTTCAAGGATGTATAAATCGTTTAAACGAAAGGATCTTTAAAAGGTTATTTGATAAGTGCAATGTTTTACCCCTATAGTGCAATTACCACGACATCTTAACTCAAAATTTTTATATAGAAATAGTATTTATATCTATTTTTTTTTATTTTTTGGGCAAAGTGGGACAAAGTGGTATAAAGTGGTTGGTTTTGCCATTTGTTTTTCTATATTTGTAGGTGTTCAGAACGAATACACTGACTGATGACATTTTTTACAAGCGAATATGAATGTAAACTAGATGCAAAAGGAAGGCTTGTACTTCCTGCCCGCATCAAGAATGGCTTGCCTGAAACCTCTGGTAATGAGCTGGTTGTTGGCCTGGGTTTCGAAAAATGTCTGATAGTATATCCAATACTTGAATTCAAAAAATTATATGCCAAGGTAGCTGGTCTGAGTGAGTTCAATCCGGACTACAGGAAGTTGCAGAGAAATTTTTTCAGGGGCAATACCGTAGTGGAACTGGATAACTCGGGTCGTTTTTTAATACCTAAGCAAATGCTGAATTATGCCCAACTGGAAAAGCAGGTAGTTGTTGTCGGCATGGGCAATAAAGTGGAACTATGGAATCCTGAACTGTACAAGGAGCAACTGTATGATAATCAGAACGAGTTTTCGGATCACGTACAGAAGTACCTCGATATATAATGTCCATGAAGGATTACCATGTCCCAGTAATGTTGAGTGAATGTATAGAAGGCTTGAACATTAAATCTGACGGGATTTATGTTGATGCAACCTTCGGTGGAGGAGGACATAGCCGGGAGGTGATTAAAAAATTAACTGCGGGCCGGTTATTTGGAGTCGACCAGGATGAAGAAGCAAGAAAAAACGCAGAAAAGTTCGACACAGGGAAATTTACATTCATTGATTCGAATTTCAGATACCTGAAAAGGTTTCTGAAGCTAGAAGGGGTTGAGAAGTTGGATGGTCTGTTGGCTGACCTGGGTGTTTCATCGCACCAGATTGACGAACCGGAGCGGGGATTTTCTACAAGATATGATGCGATGCTTGATATGAGGATGGATAGAAGCCAGGACTTAACAGCGAAAAAGATAATAAATACATATCCCGGACGAGAACTTCAGCTTGTTCTGGGAAACTATGGTGAAATAAGAAACGCCAGGACTTTGGCAGATAATATAATAAGGGCGCGAATTGAGGCTCCTGTTCGGACAACAGGTGAATTAGTAAATATTCTTCAAAGGTTTGTACCCCCGAACAAGCGAAATAAATATTATGCCCAGGTTTTCCAGGCCTTGCGTATAGAAGTAAATGATGAGCTGGGAGCACTTAAGGATTTGCTGAATCAGTCGGCGGATTTATTGAAAAGTGGAGGACGTCTCGTAATAATGGCCTACCATTCCCTGGAGGACAGATTAATTAAAAACTTCATCAATACCGGAAGTTTTGAGGGAAGAGAGGTTAAAGATTTTTACGGGAATTCTTTAAAGCCATTTAAAGCAATTGCCAGGAAACCTGTAATGGCTTCAGATAATGAAGTCCGAAAAAATAACAGGGCACGAAGTGCGAGGTTAAGAATAGCAGAAAAAATCTGAATTATGGCAAACAATACGTATAAAGTTAAGAAAGGCAGTATTTCAGGAAAGGGAAGTGTATTTACATGGATAGGCAACGTTTTTAACCTTGACCGCTTGCTCAAAGAGGGGATACCCTTAAAATATATCCCTCAGATCCTTTTTGTCACGTTTATAACTATTTTCTACATAGGCAACAACCATTTCTCAGAGAAAACCACTCGAAAAATTGAAAAACTTGAAATTGAAGTAGAGGAACTCCGGGCTGATTACACCTCTTTGAAGGCTGATTATATGTTCTCAAGTAAGCAATCAGAAGTAGCCAGGAAAGTAAATAAAATGGGGCTCGTGGAGAACGAAACACCCCCGGTTAAAATAATTGTACCTGAAAGTGAATATTAGAAAATCCATATTGCTCCGTGTCCGGGTTGCATTCCTGGCCTTTCTTTTATTCGGTCTGGCCATTGCATACCGTATTCTAGACCTTCAGGTTATTGAGGGGGAGCAATGGAAAAGTCTCGCAGATGAGATCGGTTTGCAATACAGGACCATAAAAGCCACACGGGGGAATATTTATTCTGATAACGGCAGCTTACTGCTTACTTCGTTGCCCTTTTATAAGGTTGCCCTGGATCCCAGCGTGTCTGAAGAATCTGTCTTCAAAAAAGACATCGATTCCCTGAGTTATCGATTAAGTAAGTTCTTCAAAGATAAAAGAGCCTCTGATTATAAACGCATGATAGAGGCAGCAAGATTGAAAGGACGGGAATATATTGTGATCAATGCGGAGGAGATCACCTATCAGGAAAAAAAGGAAATGGCCAAATGGCCCCTTTTCCGTTACGGGAGAATGAAAGGAGGTGTGATCTTTGAAAAAGTAGACAAAAGGTTCCACCCCTTTTCATACCTGGGTTACAGGACCATTGGATATGTCAATCAGAGCAATGAGGGGGCCGGACTTGAATACAGTTTCAATCAATACCTGGCAGGGAGCAGCGGAGAAGCCCTTTTCAGAAAAGTGGCAGGTGGAAGATGGCGACAAGTATACGACGGAACGGAGATCAGGCCGGAGAATGGTCTTGATATAATGACGACAATAGATGTCAATTTACAGGATGTTTCCCAGGATGCTTTGCTGGGTGCGCTCAAGGAACATGATGCGGATTATGGATGTGTTGTGGTGATGGAAGTGCAGACAGGGGAAATTAAAGCGATCTCCAATCTCAGCAAAACAAGCTCAGGCGGGTATGCCGAAAGATATAATTACGCTGTGGGAAGCCAGGGTCTGACCGAACCCGGATCAACATTCAAACTGGCCTCCATGATTGCCCTCCTGGAAGAAACCAACATATCCCTTGACGATAGTATCGAAACAGGTGAAGGGGAATATCAATATTATGACAGGACGATGCCTGACCATAAGCCCGGCGGATTCGGTAAGATTACAGTCAAGGAAGCCTTTGCCAAGTCAAGTAATATCGCCATTTCTAAGCTTGTGTATGCCCATTTTGGAACAAATCCCCAGCGGTACATAGATTTTATAAAGGGTATGGGGCTTGGACGACCGTTGGGATTTCAAATGGTTGGGGAAGGGCATCCCTACATAAAAGAGACGACCGATAAAACCTGGAGCGGAGTAAGCCTGCCCTGGATGTCAATAGGGCATGAGCTGACCATGACCCCACTGCAGACGCTGACTTTCTACAATGCAGTGGCCAACAATGGTAAAATGATTCAGCCAATCATCGTAAAGGCAACCGTGAAGGCCGGGCAGCCGGTAAAGACATTCGACTCGATCGTACTTAACAAAAAGATCTGTTCTGATAAGACTCTCGAGGAAGTTAAATTGCTTTTAAGAGAGGTTGTTCTTGATGGGACCGCATCCAATATAAAACACAGTCACTACCCGATTGCCGGCAAAACCGGGACCTCACAGAAACTGATCAATGGGCGCTATACAAAGAAATACTATACCTCATTTGCAGGTTATTTTCCTGCGGAGGCACCCCTTTATTCCTGTATTGTAGTTATCGATAATCCAAAAGGCTACCGGCAGTATGGTAGTGATGTCGCCGCACCGGTGTTTAAGGAGATCGCAGATAAGATCTATGCCAGCAACCTTCAGATGCACCCACCCATGCCTGATGATCTATACGTGGATGAAACCATATTCCCTGTAATAAGATCAGGAAACCTGGAAGACCTGACCATGATCTGTAATCAACTGGGTGTATCAAATCACAAAAAGTCAGGGAAAGAATGGGTGAAAACAAAAACTGAAGCGAACTATGTGAATTGGGTGTCAAACGATACGCGTAATGGTTTAGTGCCTGACGTGGTTGGGATGAGCCTGAGGGATGCTATTTATATTTTGGAGAATCAGGGCCTGGAAGTCAGATATAGTGGAATCGGGAGAGTAAAGAAACAATCCGCAAGCCCCGGAAAAAAAGCGGTAAAAGGAAGTAAAATATACCTTGATCTGGGATAATGAGTCTGTTGAAAGACATATTATATAAAGTATCACTTATTGCCACAGCAGGCGATATGAAGATTGATGTCAATAAGATTGAATTTGATTCAAGGTTGATCAGGCCTGGCGATCTTTTTGTGGCCATAAAAGGTACACAGGTAGATGGTCATGATTATATGCACAGTGCCATTGAAAAAGGGGCAATAGCAATAGTTTGTGATGAAATGCCGGAACAAAGACCGGCTCATGTGACCTTTGTTAAGGTGCGCAACAGTGCTGAGGCCCTTGGAATGATAGCATCGAACTTCTATGGTAATCCGTCGGAGAAATTAAAGCTTGTTGCCGTAACCGGAACTAATGGAAAGACTACCGCGGTAACTATTCTGCATCAGCTCTTCTCGAATCTTGGATATAATGCCGGGTTGATCTCTACAGTAGAGAACAAGATCAAAGGGAAAGTGAAAAAAGCTACACACACCACTCCTGATGCATTACAATTAAACCGGCTGATCCAGGAAATGGTGGATGGCGGATGTACGCATTGTTTTATAGAGGCAAGTTCACATGCCATTGAACAGAAACGGATTTCAGGACTGGATATCGATATTGGTGTCTTTACCAATATCACACACGATCATCTGGATTATCACGGGTCATTCGATGCCTATATCAAGGCCAAGAAGCAACTCTTTGATAATCTGAGAAAAGGCGCAACGGCATTAACCAATATTGATGATAAAAGGGGAAAGGTTATGGTGCAGAATAGCCCTGCAGAAGTGAAGACCTATGGCATCAGGAATCCTGCGGATTATAAAGGGAAACTACTGACAAATACCATGGAAGGATTTGAACTGGAAATAAATGGAACAAATGCATGGTTTCCGCTGGTGGGAGAATTTAATGCCTATAATATTCTGGTATCCTATGCTGTCGCCAAACTGCTGGGTGAGAATCCTGAGGATGTTATACAGGAAATGTCCGGGATCGGTAAGATACCAGGAAGGTTTGAAATGGTTTATCCCGAATCCGGAATATTTGCTATCGTCGATTATGCACATACCCCGGATGCATTGAAAAATATTCTGTCCACCCTGGACGGCCTGCGTACTGGAAATGAGAAATTGATTACAGTGGTAGGTTGCGGTGGCAACAGGGATAAGGAAAAGAGACCGGAAATGGCGTCTATAGCCTGCCTTTTCAGTGATAAAGTGATTTTCACATCCGATAATCCCAGGGATGAAGACCCCAATGATATTGTTGACGAAATGAAACAGGGTGTAAGCCCAGCAAATTATAAAAAGACCATTACACAGGTTGATCGAAAAGAAGCTATAAAGCTGGCCTGTAGCATGGCGGAAGTCAATGACCTGATCCTGGTAGCAGGGAAAGGTCATGAAACATATCAGGAAATCAAAGGGAATAAATTTGATTTTGATGATCGATTGATCCTGAAGGAAATGTTAAAGTTAATGGAAAAATAGACATGTTCTATTATTTGTTTAGTTATCTGGATAGAGAATTTGACCTGATCGGTGCCGGGGTGTTCCAATATATCACCTTCAGAGCTGGCATGGCTACCGTTCTATCCCTTTTAATTACCATTTTCTTTGGCAAAAAGATCATTAACCTGTTAAAAAGGTATCAGGTGGGTGAAAGCATACGAGACCTTGGCCTGGAAGGACAAATGGAAAAGAAAGGCACACCCACCATGGGCGGTTTGATGATTTTAATGGCCATACTCCTCCCCACCCTGTTTTTTGCCAAACTGGATAACATATATATCATACTATTGCTCATATCAACAATGTGGATGGGCATAATAGGTTTTCTGGATGATTATATAAAGGTGTTCAGAAAAAACAAAAAAGGATTAAGGGGGAAATTCAAGATAGTCGGCCAGGTTGGCCTGGGGTTGATCGTCGGACTTACCTTGTTTTATAATGATGACGTCGTCGTCAGGGAGTTTACCAAGGATTTCGTGCAGCAGGATGGGATTAACGAGGTGGTGATTGGATATCAGGACATACAATCCACCATTACAACGATTCCTTTCTTCAAGAACAATGAATTCGATTACAACCTGCCTTTCCTTCCGGATGCCTATACCAGCATTATTTATATCCTGGTGGTAATTGTAGTTATAACGGCAGTTTCCAACGGGGCAAATATCACCGATGGTATTGATGGGCTGGCTGCCGGTACCACAGGAATTATAGCCCTAACGCTGGCCATCCTGGCTTACATATCAGGTAACGTCATCATATCGGATTATCTCAATATCATGTATATCCCGAATGCAGGTGAACTTGTGATCTTCTGTACAGCCCTTGTCGGGGCATGCATAGGATTTCTATGGTATAATGCATACCCGGCACAGATATTCATGGGGGATACAGGCAGCCTGTCACTTGGGGGGATAATTGCCGTTCTGGCCTTGACGATACGAAAAGAATTGTTGATCCCATTACTCTGTGGGATCTTCCTCATAGAAAATTTATCTGTGATCATGCAGGTATCTTATTTTAAATATACAAAGAAAAAATACGGAGAGGGAAGGCGAATATTTAAGATGGCCCCTTTACATCACCATTATCAGAAAAAGGACTTGAATGAAGCAAAAATAGTCACCCGGTTCTGGATCGTAGGCATATTGCTGGCGATCCTGACATTAGCAACCTTAAAGCTCAGGTAATATGGAAGGAAAAAGAATAGTCATATTAGGAGCAGGGGAAAGTGGGATAGGAGCAGCACTCCTGGCAAAGGCCAAGGGCCTGATACCTTTTGTATCTGATTCAGGAAAAATCTTACCTGAAAATAAAGAGGTACTAATGCTGAATTCCATCCCACACGAAGAGGGTCAACATGATGAAAATTATCTTTTAACAGCAGATGAAGTAGTCAAGAGTCCGGGTATTCCAGACCACGTGCCCATAATTCAAAAACTACAGGAGAAAAATATTCCCGTCATATCTGAAATAGAATTTGCTTTCAGGTATACGAATGCAAAGATCATTGCAATTACCGGTACCAACGGGAAGACCACAACATCACTGCTTACCTATTTCCTTCTTAATCAGGCAGGGTTAAATGTTTGCCTGGCGGGGAATATTGGATTCAGTTTTTCCAAGGAGGTCATCGAAGACAAATTCGATTATTTCGTATTGGAAGTAAGCAGTTTCCAGCTGGATTATATCAAGGACTTCAAGGCTGATATAGCCGTTTTACTGAACATTACACCGGACCATCTTGACCGTTACGAAAACGACTTTAACAATTATATAGAATCCAAATTCAGGATCCTCAATAATATGACTGAGGACGACATATTTATTTATTACAAGGAAGATGATGTGATCAACAATTACCTTGAAGAAAATATCATAAAGCCCCGAAAATTAGGTATGGCCCTGCGCGAGATCCCTGAGATCAATGCCAGGATGAATGGAAGATATCTGAAATTTTCACTTCCAACAAGAGATTCAGAGGAATTTAAAGTTAACATGGGATCCATAAATCTGACAGGCCCGCACAATATGGTCAATACCATGGCAAGTGTAATGATTGCCAAGGTATTGAATGTGTCGGACAGAAAGATAAGGGCTGCCCTGAAGTCTTTTAATAATGTGCCGCACAGGTTAGAGAAGGTAGCCGAATTTCAAGATGTAGCCTTCATTAATGATTCCAAGGCCACGAACCTCGATGCAACCATTAAGGCGCTGGAAAGTTATGACCGTCCAATAATATGGATTGCCGGGGGAGTGGATAAGGGCAATGACTACGATGTGTTGCTATCCCATGTAATAGATAAGGTAAAAGGCATTATTTGCCTCGGCAGGGATAACAGCAAAATAGTAAATGCTTTTAAAGGTCATATTCGTGAAATTAAGGAGACTATCGATATACGCAGGGCTGTAAGAAACGCTTTTAGCCTTGCCGGTCCCGGGGATGTGATATTGTTTTCACCCTCCTGCGCCAGTTTTGACCTGTTTAAAAACTATGTTGACAGGGGTAATAAGTTTAAGGAAGCGGTCGATAAACTAATCGAAAAAGCTAAGAAAATATAGGATTATGTACAGGACATTTATAGAAAAACATTTAAAGGGTGATCCAATTATCTGGTTCATAGTGATTCTATTGTCTGTCCTCAGCATATTCGTAGTCTACAGTGCAACAGGAACATTAGCTTACCGCCATATGGGGGGTAATACAGAGTACTACCTATTAAAGCATACCATGCTGGTATTGCTCAGCTTTATGGCTATGTGGATTGCACACAAAATTGATTACAGGTATTATTCCAGGATCTCCAGACTGTTTTTATGGATATCTGTCCCATTATTGTTGATAACATGGAAATTTGGAGTTACGATAAACGAAGCTTCCAGATGGCTTACAATTCCTGTCATCAATCAAGTGTTTCAGCCTTCTGACTTGGCAAAACTGGCATTGATCACCAATCTGGCCGCCATGTTGTCAAAGCGTCAGCAGCATATCGAGGATCTAAAGGATACACTGATCCCCATGTTATTATGGTGTGGTCTTATTTGTGGTCTTATTGCTTTAACTGATTTCTCTTCAGCCACATTATTGTTGGTTACCTGTCTGCTTATCCTTTTTATTGGAAGAGTACCGGTGAAATATCTTGCCCTTCTGGTCCTGGTAGGAATTCTTGCCGGGGCATTGGCTTTTTCAATAGGACAGCGGGGAGAGACCGTAGTCAGCCGACTTAAAGATTATCTGGATCCGACGGAGATCCCATTCCAGGCCAAGCAGTCTTATATAGCGATAGCGACAGGAGGTGTGACCGGAAAAGGTCCCGGGAATAGTGATCAAAGAAATTTCCTGCCACATCCTTACTCCGATTTTATATATGCCATCATTATTGAAGAATATGGTCTGGCTGGAGGACTGGCAGTCGTTGTCTTATACCTGGCTTTACTATGGCGTGGGATAATTACAGCCTCTAAAAGTGACAGGGCTTTTGGAGGTTTGTTATCGGCCGGTTTGTGTTTTGCCCTTGTCCTCCAGGCCATGATCAATATGGGGGTTGCCGTGGGATTGGTTCCTATAACAGGATTGCCATTACCCCTGGTAAGTATGGGGGGGACTTCCCTATTATTTACTGGTATGGCACTGGGAATTATCCTGAGTGTAAGCAGAGGGGAAATAGAAGAGTTTGGAGGCCGTTCAGGAAATATTAAAAATGTACCAAAAGCAGCATAGCAGCTTGAAATATAAAGAAACTAAATATCGGGTTATAATCAGCGGTGGAGGCACCGGGGGCCATATTTACCCTGCCATTGCCATTGCCAATAAACTGAAAGAAAGGATGCCGAATATCGAGATCCTTTTTGTAGGTGCAAAAGGTAAAATGGAAATGCAGAAGGTCCCTGAGGCAGGATTTCCGATAAAAGGAATTTGGATAAGTGGGATTCGACGTAAACGTTCAATTACGAACCTTTTATTTCCTATAAAATTGCTGATTAGTTTGGTTCAATCGTACGTTATTATAGCTAAATTTCGACCGGATGTTGCAGTTGGAGTCGGCGGTTTCGCCTCAGGTCCTTTGTTATGGACAACCAGTTTAAAACGAATCCCCACACTTATCCAAGAACAGAATTCCTATGCAGGAATTACCAATAAACTCCTGGCCAGGAAGGTTGATAAAATCTGTGTGGCATATGATCACATGGATCGTTATTTTCCGAAAGATAAGATCATAAAAACGGGTAATCCGGTCCGGGAAGATATCCTGGATATTGATAGCCGCAAAGCAGCAGCTATTAAATTCTTCAACTTCGACCGGGATAAAAAGACCGTTTTTGTCATGGGAGGCAGTCTGGGGGCCAGAACTGTAAATATCAGCGTGTTTAACAAAATCCAGAAGATCATCGATCAGAACGTTCAGCTGGTATGGCAGATCGGGAAGATTTATTATGATGATTACGAACAGAAGATGAAGAGCTATGATGTAAGCCGGTTGCGTATGTATGATTTCCTCAGGGAAATAGATCTTGCTTATGCCATGGCTGATGTGATCGTTTCCAGGGCCGGTGCCTTATCTCTATCGGAGCTGTCAATCGTCGGAAAACCCGTAGTGCTGATCCCTTCTCCGAATGTAGCGGAGGACCATCAGACAAAAAATGCAGAAGCGCTGACATCTAATGATGCCGCTATTCTGATCACTGACCAGGAGGCTCCTGAGAAATTGATCGATACAGTATTGGAAACACTGAAGGATAAAGACAAAATGCAGCGCCTGGGTGTCAATATTAAGAAATTGGCACTCACTGGTGCAACAGAAAAAATTGTAGATGAAATTCAAAAGTTACTAAATTGAATCTGGATAATATATATGGATTTTACTTTGTAGGTATCGGCGGTATCGGCATGAGCGCTCTGGCACGATGGTTTAAAAAGCAGGGCAAATTTGTAGCCGGATACGACCGAACAGAAACCCCCTTAACGCAGCAGCTTCAGGAAGAAGGTATTGAATTGACCTATGAAGATTTTTCATCAGCAATTCCAGAGAAAATAAAAGAGAAACGAAAAGCTGTATTGGTTGTATATACGCCTGCTATTCCATCCGATAGTGAGATCCTGAATTACTTTAAGGATCATAAATACAAGATCAAGAAGCGATCTGAGGTGTTGGGGGCAATAACTAAGAAAAGTTTTACGATAGCTGTAGCAGGAACGCATGGCAAGACCACAACAAGTGCAATAATAGCCCATATACTTAAAGAAACAAACCAGAATATGGTGGCTTTTCTCGGTGGCATCCTTCAAAACTATGAATCGAATCTGATAATTAACAGGAAAAGTGGCCAGGTGCTTAACGCTGTTGTTGAAGCGGATGAATACGACCGGTCCTTTCTTACTTTAAGTCCTGATATTGCTGTAGTTACAGCACTGGATCCGGATCATCTGGACATATACGGAAAATTCTCTGAAATGCAGAAAGGTTTCAGGGATTTCCTGAACAAACTGAAAAAGAAAGGTACGCTTATCATATACAAGGGATTATATGAAATGGTGGTCCCTGAAGACCGGCCTGATATTAAGATCAGGGAATATGGATTGAGTCATATTCCGGTACGGGCGGAAAATATACGATTGGAAAAGGAAGAGGTCAGGTTTGATTATTTCAGCCCGGCTGAAACGATTGAAAATATTCCATTAGCCCTACCGGGATTTCACAATATAGAAAATGCAATTGCTGCCATTTCTGTTTGTTTACAAATAGGGATCTCAGGATCAGCGATTAAAGCAGCGCTATCCTCGTTCAGAGGTATAAAAAGACGTTTTGAATACATACTTTATACGGATAACCTGGTATTTATAGATGACTATGCTCACCATCCTGAAGAAATTAAGGCATTGCTAAGTTCTCTCAGGGCAATCTTTGAGGGGCATAAGATCACAGCGCTATTCCAGCCACATTTATACACACGTACCAGGGATTTCGCAGATGAATTTGCGGAGGCGCTTGATCTGGCCGATGAAGTGCTGTTATTGGATATTTATCCAGCCAGGGAAAAACCAATCAAAGGGGTGGGATCTGAGTTGATCCTTGAAAAGATGCATTTAGAAAAGAAATCATTGTGTAGTAAGGTGGATGTGATCGAAGAGCTTGATGAAAAAGATCTTGATATACTCGTTACGATTGGCGCCGGAGATATTGATCAATTGGTTGAACCTATAAAAATTCTATTATCAACGAAATATGAAATTTCCGAAAATTAACATAAGGAATGAAATAAAACTGTTTGTGCTTTTCATACTGGCATTTTCAGCTATTGCCTTTGTGGACAGGAAACAGGACTTTAAAAAGATCCGGGAATTGAATATTCTGATCCACGATGAGGGTAATAATTATTTTCTAGATCAGGAGGAAGTTCATAAGCTGGTCACGGCAGATGACAGTGATTTTATAATCGGCAGGGAGTATGCAGATGTAGATCTGAAAGCCATTGAAGGAAGGGTGCGACAAAATGAATACGTTTCTACCACCCAGGCTTTCAAGGACCTTTCCGGGAACCTGACCATTGAGATATCATTGTGTAAACCAATAGCCAGGATTATCCGGTCCGGCAAGCCGGATAGTTATATCTGCGAATCAGGTAAAGTTATCCCGACATCCGAGAAATATACACCCAGGGTATTGTTGATCAGTGGAGATTATCTGGACGCTGTTAAATCAGGGAATCTACAGGCTGATTCAGCATATCATTCATTTTTCGGATTGGTAAAATTCATCAACGGGGACCCTTTCTGGAAAGCACAGATATCACAGGTAAATGTCGACCGGAGAGGCGATGTCATTCTTTACCCACAGGTTACCAAGCAATACATTGAGTTCGGTAAGGTTGAGAATGTCGGGGAGAAATTCTTAAAACTGAAATATTTCTATAAGAAAATATTACCGCATAAAGGCTGGAACCATTATGCAAGGGTAAATCTGGAGTATGAGCATCAAATAATATGTGAATAAATAAATATAACATGGAAAAAGATAAAATTATCGTAGGACTTGACATAGGCACCACTAAAATATGTGCAATTGTTGGTCGAAAAAACGAATACGGTAAACTTGAGGTTCTCGGAATGGGTAAGGCTGTTTCAGATGGGGTAATCAGGGGGATTGTTACCAATATCGATAAAACTATTCATGGAATTGAAGCAGCCATGAAAGAGGCCGAAGAGCAATCCGGGATCAATATTCGTGTGGTTAATGTTGGTATTGCCGGCCAGCATATTAAAAGCGCCATTCATCATGGGGGTATAACAAGGAATACCAACGATGATGAAATAACCATTGAGGATATTAACAGACTAACCAATGATATGTACCGGACGGTAACACCTCCCGGGAGCGAGATCATTCATGTAATGCCACAGGATTATTATGTCGATTTCGAAGATGGCATTATGGATCCGGTGGGTATGTCCGGCGTAAGACTTGAAGCGGATTTCCATGTTATCACCGCGCAGACCAATGCTATAAACAATGTTAACAAATGTGTAAAAAGAGCAGGCCTGGAAATCGAGAATTTGATCCTTGAACCATTGGCCTCCTCCCTTTCTGTGCTAAGCGAAGAAGAAAAAGAAGCCGGTGTATGTCTTGTTGATATTGGAGGTGGCACTACTGATATTGCTATTTTTCATGAAAATATTATTCGCCATACCGCTGTCATTCCTTTTGGAGGCAATATTATCACCTCCGATATTAAACAGGGTTGCCTGGTCATGCATCATCAGGCTGAGTTGTTAAAGACTAAATTTGGGAAGGCCATAGCCGAAGAAGCCAATCCGAATGAGATTGTTTCAATTCCTGGTTTAAAGAACAGGCCGCCCAAAGAGATCTCAATAAAAAATCTAGCTCATATTATTGAAGCACGCCTGGAAGAGATCATTGAGCTCATCCATGCCGAGATCATTACCTCCGGATATGAAAATAAACTGTCAGGAGGTATCATCCTAACCGGTGGGGGTGCGCAGATGGCCTGTTTGAAACAGCTTGTGGAATACATGACGGGCATGGAAGCCAGGATTGGCTATCCCAATGAACACCTGGGCAAGAGTAAAATTGATGCTGTTAAAAGCCCAATGTTCGCGACAACCCTTGGCCTGGTATTATCTGGATTTAAAGCCCTTGATGACCGGGAAAACAGATATATGGAGTCGCAGGGCAAATCCGAATCCTCATCAAATAAATACAGGGGAGACAGGAAGAATACAGGAACAAAATTCTTTACTAACATTATAGAAAAAACCAAAAGCCTGTTAATCGACGATGTCGATGACCGGCAGGATTATTAATTTAAACTTGAAACTAAATGGAGGACAATACTATGAATTCATTTGAATTTGACATACCGGCCCACCATAAATCAATCATAAAAGTTATTGGTGTAGGTGGAGGTGGCAGCAATGCTGTCAATCATATGTACAATCAGGGAATAAAAGGGGTTGAGTTTGTTATATGCAATACCGACCTGCAGGCATTACAAAGCAGCCCGGTACCCAGTAAACTACAGATTGGAACCACACTGACCGAAGGTCTGGGTGCCGGTGCCAATCCTGAAGTCGGGAAAGATGCCGCGCTAGAAAATAAGGAAGAGATTAGAAATCTGCTCAGCGAGAACACAAAAATGGTATTTATAACAGCTGGCATGGGTGGCGGAACGGGTACCGGAGCTGCTCCTATTATAGCACGGGTTGCCAAAGACCTTGATATCCTTACCGTTGGGATAGTGACCCAGCCCTTTAAGTTCGAAGGTAAGAAAAAATCATTTATTGCGGATACCGGAATCACCGAGCTGAAGGAGAACTGTGATACCGTTCTGGTAATTGTAAATGACAAGTTAAGGGAAATTTATGGAAACCTGCCTGTAACCAAGGCATTTGCTGAGGCCGATAATGTATTGACGACGGCAGCAAAAGGAATTGCAGAGATCATTACTGTGTCGGGATATGTCAATGTTGATTTCGAGGATGTTAAAACCGTAATGAAAGATTCAGGTGCTGCTGTTATGGGATCCTCAACGATATCCGGAGAACAAAGGGCACTAAAAGCAGCAGAAATTGCCATCTCTTCACCTTTATTAAATAATACTGATATACTGGGTGCCAAAAAGATATTATTGTCCATCACCTCCGGGAACGAAGCCGAGTTACAGATGGATGAACTATCGGAGATCACGGATTACATACAGGAAAGAGCCGGGGATGAAGCAGAGGTTATTTTTGGACATGGTGTGGATCCAAACCTGGAAGAAGCGATAAATGTTACCGTTATCGCTACCGGATTTGATATGCCAGCCAATAATATAGCTTATGAAGAACAAAAAAGGGTAATTGACCTGGAATCGAGCAAGCAGATAAAGCTATTTGATGAAGAATTGTTGAAATCTGAACAAAATGAGATGCCGGCGGTTCCTCAGGAGTCTGAAAATCAGACATTGGAAAGGGGATATGCTTTCGAACCTCCATCCCGGCGACCGGTAGAGGAGGAAGATGCTCCACAACAGGAAGAACTTGTCGATCTTAATTCACCGGTCAGTCAGTCGGCCCATGAAATAGATAACAATATGGTGACGGATAGTGAAGAACTGGATGAGAAAAAAGAGCGAATGCTTCAGCAGGCTAAGGAACGATCCGAAAAACTTAAGAAAGTAAAAAACTACAATGTTACTGAAGATGAGTACAAGGAGAAATGGGATATGCCCGCTTACCTGAGAAAAAAGGTAAAGCTTCAGGATGTGCCCCATTCTTCAGAGCATGAAGTATCCAGGTATAATCTGAATGATGACAACCAGATCCTGGGTAATAACAAGTTTCTGCATGATAATGTTGATTAGTGTTAATAATGTGAGGATTCATTAATATGGTGTTAATGAGTGCTTTGTATTTGGTTTTTTTATAATTCAGTATTTTTTAATAAGGAACAGGGATTTGTCCTCCCCCTGTTCCTTTCCTTTTTT
>JAHEGY010000064.1:8256-25761 GCA_024644875.1 Cyclobacteriaceae bacterium | reverse complement strand
GTTTTACTATCCGTTATAGCTATATTTATCTTAATACTTGCAGTATTCAATTACATTAATATAGCTGTTGTTTCAGCTACCTCGAGGTTAAAGGAAATTGGTTTAAGAAAAGCCATAGGAGGAACACGAAAGCAGATCATATTTCAATTTCTGAGTGAAAATGCTATTATATGTCTTATGGCCATGACATTTGGCTGGGTGCTTGCATCAGGATTTTTACTTCAGGGATTCAACTCCATAACCAATCCCGATAATCCTTTGGTTTTTGAATATCAAAATCATAGATTCTGGATTTTCATTACATCGGTATTTTTGTTAGTTGCAATTGGCTCAGCTGCTTATCCTGCATTCTTTATATCCGGCTTTAAACCAGTAAATATTTTTAAAGGTAATCTTAAGATTACCAGTAAGAACTATTTTACCAAATCAATGCTGGCTGTGCAGTTTATTATTTCCTTTATTACCATTTCCCTTGGTGTTGTTTTCGTGATGAATGAGAATTATATAAAGGATAGGGACTGGGGATATGATAAAGAACAGACCATTGTGATCCCTTTAGCATATAGTGATCAGTATCCGGAATTAAGGGATAAATTTGCTCAAATCTCGTACATTGATGTAATAACGGGATCCCAAAACCACTTAGGATACTGGACTGATGAGGACCTTGTCGGTTTTGAGGGTAAACAATACAACACCAGAAAATTAATGGCCGGTTATGAATATCTGGATGCAATGGGTATGCGTTTAAAAACCGGGCGGTTCTTTGAACCCCAAAGTTCAACCGATAAGACTGAATCAGTGGTGGTTAATGAGGCTTTTTTAAAGAAACTGGAGATAAAAAATCCTATAGGTGCCAGGATTATTGTGGACAGTACCGCTCACTATATTGTTGGTGTGGTTGAGGATTTCCACTATATGCATTTCAGGCATGAGATTAAACCAATCTTCTTCAAGGTAGCCGATGAAAATTCATTCAACAACATTATTATCAGAACACTATCAGGCGAGGCCAAAAATGCAGAGAAATTTGCAAGCAGGACATGGAAAAAACTATACCCTGACAATACCTATGAGGGATACTTTCAGAATGCGGCTTTTGATCAGTATTATAGAGAAAACGCGGGAATATCTAACCTGATGATCGCAATAGCATCTATAGGTATTCTCATATCCTGTATGGGACTCTTTGGTCTCGTTTCATTATTTATTAACAAAAAATTAAAGGAATTCAGCATCAGAAAAGTAATGGGTGCATCGGTTAAGGAAATTACACTGCTTATAAGTAACGGATTTATTTGGGTAATAATTATTTCAAGCATCTTAGGCATCCCAATCTCATACTTTTTATCAAAAGCAGTCATTGAATCAATTTTCTCATACCATGCTCCATTAAATGCTATTCCCTATACCATTACGGCATTCATACTAATTATTGCTGCATTAATTACTGTGTCATCACAAATTATGAAGGCAATAAAGGTAAATCCTGCGGAAAAGCTAAGGAATGATTAGATTGGCAGGTCATTTGGCAGCAAGGCCCGCTTATATTTTTTAAATGGGCCTTTTTTATTCACTAAGTAAAGTAAGGATCCTTTGTCTCTTCTGTCTGAAAGCATTGATATTGATATCATAGTAATCAAAACGATAAACCACCTGCCTTGCCAGTTCAGCGGCTTCTTCAGGATTCTTCTCAGCCAGCATACTCAATAACTCATGGTCAACTATACCGTCACGCATGGCTTCAAGCCGGATACTGCTTAAGATTTTATGGTCTCCGGGATAACAGATCCAGGCATCTCCTCCGGGGAGGATAGTTCCCGATTCTAATTGTATCGATGTTGTCTCAACAAATGGATCTCCACCACGCCAGAAATTAAATCCCCAATGTAAATAACCAGGTATATTGAACCGGTAATTGATCCAATGGAGGATCCTTGTCTTGATCAGGGGCAACTCAATAAACCGGTTTGCATATTCCCCTTTGGGATTCAAACAAGTGTAAAACCATATCTCATCTCCTTGTTCTGCTCTTTCCTTATAGAAATCATAATCGATATGCATATAATCTAGTTGTGGCACCCAGATATCTACAGTCTGATTCACATCTTTTGAATGACAGGCCTCTACAATCTTGAAGTCTGGTGCCAGCTTGTCGATGAAATTTGCTACTTCAATATAGGTGTCTACATTGGCAGGTGTCGGTTCATCCATTAAGTGCTGCATATATATATCATCCCATCCCTTTTCTTTCAAGTGCTCTGATAAAGCAGGTATAAAATCAGCGTAAAAGGCACGAGCTGTATCATTTTTAATTGAGAACTTCTTTAAATAAGTTGTATCCTCCTCAATTACCGGAGCGAAAACCACAAAATCGCTGACCCATCCAGCTGCCCTGGTCCCTATGTGTCCCCCTTCAATCCGGCCGATTACTCCCTCCTCAATAAATATATCTACGGTCTTATCGAAATTTGTAAAATCTATAGTGTAATTTCCATTGCCGTCCAATCCAAATTCTGCCAACCTTAATGGTGATATTATCGACACATTTTGCCGGTATTCAGCCATTTTAGATGCCAGCATCCGGACAAAAGTCCAGTAATCCTCGGTGTATGGTGCTACTTCTTCTCCACCCATTACATGTTGAATATTAGCAGGGCTGGTATTATACCAATTTGTTACCCATAATCTGGTTTTTTCTATAGTTACCGGATAAACTTTAACCTGGATTGGCCTGATTATTTCCAATTGCTTATTATCCATTTCTCCGGTCAGTATAACCTCACCTTTATACAGGCCAGGCTGAGCGTCAATAGGGATCTCAATTGTTATCCAGATAGGTTGAGTCTCATTGGCCATCAGATCAATGCTTTCCTTTTCAAGAATAGGATCAGGATATAAACCTGAAACAGGACTAAGCTTATCTCGTGAATGGTTCGGTGTGTTCCTGCCGACATTCACATAACCTATGTATCCAACCTTAACATTTGAAAGTTTGTTATCTCCATCCCTCACCTCCACTACATCAAGTTTAATATCCGAAAGAAATTCTTCCATACTTCTGAGAACAAATTGAAAGCTTGCATGCTCCCCTCTTACCACATGTGCAACAGGTTCAGTTTCCCTGAAAAAAGCAGTCTCTTTAAAGATCTTTTCAAGCGGATCGACAGGTTTAAATACGATTTCCTGATTTAATTCTTCTTCGCTGAGTTTGCCCTCACAAGATATCAATAGCATTAATGAAAGGATCAGAACGGTCAGACTGGAAAAAAAATTAAATAGATTGATTCCCGGTTTAGTAAAAATGGCTTTCATGACAACGGTATTTTGATTAAAAAGTAGGACAAGATAATACAATAATCAAACCTGTACAAGGCAATTGATGGATAGGGGTTTAATGAAACTATAAAATCTTTTTGTGTTTTGACCATATTTGAATATAATATCAATTGGACATTTAGATCATCCTGTTATATCTATTTAGTCAAGCTGATTTTTAAAGTAGTATATAATCATGTAAACTGATGATGAAAAATCCGGAATATGGTATAAAATTGAAAATAGAACCCATGTGCGTTGATATTATGTTAACTGATTTTAAGTTACTTTTCAGGCAATTTTAGAATAAATAACAACGTTGAGAATTGTAATAGGATTAATTAAATCGTAAAAATTCTCTGATAAATGTTCAACGTATGATCTATGTGCTATGAAAAAGTTATGTTTATCCCTATTTTTTATTTCAACCACCATAATTATTTCTGCTCAGCAGAAGGCGGTAACAGAAACAGGAGAAGAAGTTATACTCTATGCTGACGGGACATGGTCCTACCTGGATTCAGAATCCGAAGTAAAGGAAATCCCTGTAAATAAGAAGGCCTTTAAAAAATCCAAGAATGCCTCTTTCCTGTTAAAAAGCTCCAGGGTAAATCTGGGGTTCTGGTTAGATCCAAAGAAATGGTCGTTTAAAAAAGCTGCAAATAATGAGGATGCCGAGTATGAACTTCAACTAAAGGAAGGTGATCTGTATGGAATGATCATTACCGAAAAAATGGAGGTTCCGCTGGAGGCATTAAAGGACATTGCCATTGAGAATGGAAGAGCTGTTGCTCCTGATTTGACGATTGTAAAGGAAGAATACAGGACTGTAAACGGAACTAAAGTGCTATTGATACAAATGAATGGCACTACTCAGGGAATTAAGTTTTCCTATTATGGCTATTATTATTCAAATTCCAATGGAACAATTCAATTTGTTACCTACACATCACAAAACCTGCTAGACACGTATGTGAACGATTGCGAGGAGTTACTTAATGGTATCGTCGTAATCTGATCCGGATGCCTTAATTCTCTGGTCTATTTTAGCAAGTCATATTCTGTAAAACTTGTGTTTGTAAAGGCCCTATTCTGCCCCAATATCCCTAAAAGAAAGTATTTTTTACAGGCATATTTTGCATGACAGCAATTACATTTGTATAATAAGGAAAAGATTTTTTCTTTATGAAGAAGGTAGTTGTTGTGGGGTTTGGGTTCATGGGCATGACCCATTCTCTTAATATTTTTAAAAACCGGGATCTGGTACTGGTGGGCATTGTCGATAAAGACATAGAGAGCATCGAAAGTAAATTGGAGCGGCCTGAAGGGAATTTTACAACGGGTGATATCGATCCGAAAAATATTCAGAAAGTAAATAAATATCGAACGCTTTCCGAATGTATTGAAATAGAGGATTTTGATACCGTACATATTTGCGTACACACCAACCTTCATTATGAAATCACCAGAGAGGCACTAAATGCCGGAAAGCATGTTCTTCTTGAAAAACCGTTCAGTCTGGATTTAGATGAATGCGAGGCAATGATCCAACTTGCAAATGAAAAAAATCTTATCCTGATGGTAGGCCACGTATTGAGATTTATGCCCCCATATCAAAAATTAAAGTCCCTGATAGAAGATGAAGCGTTCGGAAAGCTTAAATTCTTATCACTGACCAGATTTTCCGGGGTTCCTTTGTGGGGAGAATGGGTGCAAAAGCAATCCTCTTTCGGTTCTTCCGGTGGAGCCTTGTTCGATCTGTTAATTCATGATATTGACTTTGTGAATTTCCTGTTTGGAACACCGGCTCAAATCAGAAGTAAATACCTTCCGGGAAGACTCAGTAAACATGATTATATAAGCGCATGGTGGGAATATCCGGAATTACTGGTAAAGGTTGAGGGAGGAAATATATTCCACTCTAATTTCCCTTTTCAGGCTGGATTTATAGCAGAATTTGATAAGGCCAGTGTTTTATATTCGACAAATGATCCCGATAATATTCATGTTTCGAACCATGATGAAAATAATCAAATAAAACTGGAGGAAGAGGATGGTTTCTACAATGAAATCGACTATTTCAAAGAATGCGTAGTGAGCAATATTAAACCAGAATATTGCAGCCCGGAATCTGCATTGGAATCTATTAAATTATGTTATCAACATTTGTAATAAAAACTTTGAAACAATAGCATGAAGAATGATTTGGCAATCAATGGTGGCCCAAAAACCCTTAATAAAAACTTCGAATGGCCCATATTCGATGATAAAGAAATAAGAGCGATATCAGAAATTACGAAAAGCGGAAATTGGGGGAATCCCGATTGTGCCGGGATAGTAGAGGAATTTGAAAAAGATTTTGCGGCCTACTGCGGAACAAAATATGCCTTAACATGCGTAAATGGTTCAGTGGCCCTGCGCCTGGCATTGATCGCTTCTGGTGTAAAACCAGGAGATGAGGTGATCATTCCTCCGTATACCTTTATAGCCACGGCATCTATTGTATTGGAAGCGAATTGTGTTCCGGTTTTTGTAGATATTGAGGCTGACACGTATAACATTGATCCTGTTGAAATAGAAAAAGCGATTACAAGTAAAACCAAAGCTATTATTCCTGTTCACTTTGCAGGCCTGTCGTGTAACATGGACGCCATTATGAAAATTGCAGAAAAACATAATCTCACTGTGATTGAGGACGCCGCCCATGCTCATGGTGGTGAATACCAGGTAAAAAAACTTGGCAGCATAGGGCATGCAGGATGTTTCAGCTTTCAGTCATCTAAGAACCTGACGAGCGGTGAAGGTGGAATGGCAATTACAAATGATGATCAATTATACAAGATGATGAATTCACTCCGAAATGTGGGCAGAGTTGAAGGGGGGCAATGGTATGAACATCATTACCTGGGTTGTAATTACAGGATGACTCAATTGCAGGCCGCTTTACTGAAGGAACAATTTAAGAGACTTGATGAGCAGACAAAGTTGCGGGACGAAAATGGCAGATATCTGGCTGATCTGCTTGGAGATATAAATGGCATCAGCCCCTTGCAAAGATATATTGGGGAAACGCTCCACACATACCACATATTTATCTTCCGGTATGATAAATCAAAGTTTAATAATCTGCCTAAAAAAGCATTTTCAGAAATGCTGGCAGCTGAAGGTGTCCCCTGTTTCATGGGTTACCCTGAACCCCTGTACAAACAACCTTTATTTCAGGAAAAAAATTTCATGTGTTATGCAATTCCCGATGAAGTATCTTATAAAAATGTAATGTGCCCTGTAACGGAGAAGGCCTGTTACGAAGATGCTGTTTGGATCTTTCAGAACACCATGCTTGGAACAAAAAAGGATATGGAAGACATCGCTTCTGCCATAAGAAAAATTCAGGTTGCTATGGAAAGCGATTAATGGATCAGCAGTGCTGGCCATCCACTGAAATGTACACAATATCATAGGATCAATTGATCATGATCATACAATATTCATGATATTATATCCTGTCGAATAATTTGATCTTGTTTATCCTGATCAAGAATTACAACCAGGCTATAATTAGTGAAGATTTTATTTTGTTTTTACAATCTCAATCTGATTTTTCCCTTTAATACCAGGATCATTTAAGGTAAATACAATCCTGGTTATTCCTTTTGGCCAGTAGCGTTTCAATGCTGTATCATTAACCTCATAAAATTCAATTTCAGTACGCACCTTTTTTGTATTATATGTCATCTCCAATTTGAAGTCCTCTCCTTCCAGATTTAAAATACCCTCCGAAGCTTTAACTACAGTACAATAAGTTACAAAATTCAATGTGGTGGGATCAGTTTTCAATTCCTTGAATTGATATTCATCTGACACTACAAATTTCCTGCCCCGGTCAAGCCGATAGCTCCTGATCCACTTGTCAATCCCGGTTTCCAAAACATACGCATCGGCGATGTCAGTAGAGAAAACCACTTTTTTTGAATCTGAATTAAAGGATGTGTTCTTCGCTTTATATTGACTACCTTCCTTCTGGTCATAACCATTTATTTTAGGTAGATTGTGATACTGAGACTGCATAGTCCAAATCTCATACCTCCTGTTGCTAAACGTTTTGGCCACATACTGCTCTCTTCCAATATCTATCAAACAAGGTTTACCATTGTAATACAAAACGCAGGTGCCCAGATCATTGTGATTATGGCTCTCGTTATTGTGACCACCCTTGGCGGCAAAAAAGAATCCTTCGGTAGATCCTGCCTTATCCCTCCCCCCGGCAATTTCAGTGTCCGGCAACCAGAAATCACTGATCAGCGCATTTTCAGCAGGTGCACTCTTTATCTCGTCTAATAACATCAACTGCAGGAGTTGCTCATCTATTTTACCCCCGGGAGTAACTTCAGCCCAATTCTGCTTTTTAGCCAGATAGGCTCCGAATTTTTGCATGACCGGATCTTGTATATCTTTCCCATAACTGTAGATGATCTGGGGTCTGCTGCCGGTGGTTGCATCTGCATCAGCAAAATTGATAAAATAGGGATAGTTGATATAGGCCTTGTAAATATATGAACCCATGTTTTTAATTAACTGTACATCATAAACATTAAATTTACCCTTAGTGGCCCATTTTAAGAGATCGAGGTTCTGGTAGAGAGAAGCTCCGGCCCTTCCCCAATAGGAAGGCCCTTCATCACACCCGCCATCATCCGGATAACTGTTTATGAATACATCCAGGGAACGGATGACTTTTTTTACTCCATTGATTTTTTTATCCTGGTCATCCTCCATGATAATAATGGCAGAAAGCATATTGTGATTGGTCCATGGATTCCAGTTATTTACGGCCCTGCTACCATCAAGTCCCATCCACCAGAAATCTTCTCTTTCGTAATATGGTATAACGGCTTTATACATGATCTCATCTTTCAATCTTTTGGAAATCAAGGGATGTATCTCATCAAATTCCCGATGAAACATATACCAGGTCCAGGAAAGTATATTGGCTATCTCGCCAACACCCAGGTCAATAGAAGGATCTTTAATGTCAGGAAGTCCTTTAGGTTCCGGCAAATGTGCCGACCACCCCCACCATGTTTGCTCACAATAGTACCAGACACCATTGATAATTTGATCCAGGAACCTGCCTTTACCTTCAATTAATTCGCCCATAACCAGGGCCATTAAAGCAGACCGGGGTGCTGCATATACGCTCTGCCTACGGTCGCCTGAACGTATGATCTCAAGATAATCCGTAGCTTTTACAACCGGCCAGTCATAGTTGAGTTTTCCTTCTGCATTTTGTATGTACTGACCCTTTATATTGTCAGGTAATTTCTCCCAAAAATTACGTTTGCTGTAATCCGGAAATCCAATTTCCGAAAATTCTTTTACCAGGTTTTTCTCAAGTTCGATTTCAGTAGCTTCTTTCTGCAGGATGTCTCGATTTTCTGATGAGATTCCACTAAGGGTTTTGAAAAGGAATAAAAAAAGAAGTACAATGTATTTCATAATTTCTATGCGGTTTTTTGCTGAAACATGTGATTAGTAAAAAGTGAATGGAAGCAATATTTAAAGCCCAGGCAAATCAAATTTATGGTCAATATCAAGCTCAAAAAAGTATAGGCACCTTAAATCTGCCGGATTAAGATCCAGTAAGCACTTCAAAATATAAAATACTGCTTACCTAAGATTTCGCTATATCATAAACCCTTTCTACAGCGTAATCAACATATTCAAATTTTTCAAGTCCTATGGTTACGGCATGTATATTCTCATTTCTGATAGAGAAATTTAATGATTTGTTTCTTTGTTCTTCACTCGACATTTCGCCATTTCCAAAGATCTTCATACCTATAACACCCTTGCCATTTTTGTTGGCCTTCTCAAGTATTGTCATTATTTCTTCAGGAGTACCATCCATGA
Organism: Cyclobacteriaceae bacterium; assembly: GCA_024644875.1. GTDB lineage: Bacteria > Bacteroidota > Bacteroidia > Cytophagales > Cyclobacteriaceae > JAGTVG01. The sequence continues at coordinate 16,533 of JAHEGY010000064.1, read as the reverse complement.
TCATCTGGTAAGGATTTATTCTCGCCAGGATGATATCCACCCATGGATCCTCAGCCGCAACCCTTAGCGCATCGATATTATGACATGATACACCTACCTTCTTGACTTCCCCTTTTTGTTTGGCTTCTTCAAGCTGGTCCCGGAATTGCTGTTTTTCCTGTATCCAGTTTCCGCTTTCCATAGCATGAAGCAAGACGATATCAAAATAATCCGTGCCCATTTCTTTCTTAAAGCGATCCAGGGTTTCCTGCACAGGAACAACCTTATACCAATCAGCATCGGTGGTCCAGATCTTGGTCAGCAATTGAAAATTATCCCTCGGGATAGATTTGAATAACTCTCCTACAAACGGATGTGTTCCATAAAGGTCTGCTGTGTCTAAAAATGTAACTCCTTTTTCATAGGCATAGGGTGCCACCTTTAGAAAGGTATCAACTCCAAGTCTTGTGAACTTGGATTGACGTGCCCAGCTGCTGTTGCCACAACCAAGGGCCAATCTCGATACTTTCAATCCGGTTTTACCAAGCTCAACCTGATCAATTTCTGCATTTTTCGAACCTGAAAATCCAGGGATGGGTAATCCGGCAGACAGGGCCGACATACAAGCCAGGCTGGCCTGAATCATTTCCCTTCTTGAAAATTTCTTCATAATTCTGATTTTATATTGGAGTTCAATCGTTAAAATACAATCTAAAATCCAATAAATCTACTTTTTCAAGCTAATTCGAAGTTTTATCCCCCCAAATAAATGTTTTGTTTATTTACTGTAATATGGTTAGCAAATAATCAGCTGGAAAGCTCAACATCAGTTAATAAAATAAATCTATTTCAATATGACATATGCATAATATTTCCCATGATGGGTAATGGAAAAGATCAAGGGTTGTTCCTTATTGTCAGTAAATATTCTCGGAATGCCATACTCATCCTTTTTGATTTCAATGGTATTAACATGTTCATGAAACTGAACAGAACCGATATTAATTACATCCTGATAGGATTTATTATGCAGGTTTGTGTAAGATGTATCTACTACCTTTTGAATTTTGCCGGTATATTCCCGTGAAAGATCAGTCACAGCAACAGTGTAAATGAAATCTTCCCTGACAATGGTATTGGCCGCATAGACAGCATCATCAATTAAAATTTTTCCTGTTCCTTCAGGATCAAAGTCGCATGCTATTTTTAAAGGGGCGAAGAATGGTTTTTTATACTTCCTCAGGTGCGCCTTATAGGCACTTTCTTTCATACTCCAGAGCGCCCATGTGGTATGTAGACGCGTGGAGGAATCAAGGATAATATCCCTTTCGGAGGTTGTAAACACTTTGCTGAGAAATCTTTGATTATTCCAATACCGGGATCTCGAAGCTTCATTAAGATCAACAATATCATTCCCTATCACTTCTCTCCCAGTTTGGTGGCAATGATAGACATGGCAGCGCCAACGGATAACATCTTTTCCATATCATCATTTTCGATTTTTATATCAAATTCATCCTCGACATCCAGAACAATATCCACCAAATTGGCGGAGTTAATTTTCAGATCTCTAAGGAAATCTGTCTCTTCGTTCAGATTCTTATAAGCTTCCTCATCCTGTATGTATGGAAGGACAATTTTCTTTAATTTTAATATCAAATCATCAGTTTTCATAAGGGTATTTTTATTCTGAATATTTCTTAAATAAGATACAGGCATTCACATCACCAAAGCCAAAACTGGCTTTCATTGCAATATTTATTGGCATATCGATGCTTTCTGTAGGGATCCTGTTTACATCTATCATTTCCTGAATTCCCGGATGAATATCTTCGCAATTCATATTGGGAACCGAATACTGTCCACTAATTTGAAGTACGGTTGCAACACTTTCAATTGATCCTGCTGCAGCCAGGCAATGACCAACCATTGATTTTAAAGAATTAATATATGGGAAATCAGATCCTCTTCTATTTAATGCTTTTGTCCAGTTCTCAATTTCAAGAACATCTTTGGTCGTCGCCGTAAGATGACCATTAATCACGTCAATATTCTCGGAATTAATGCCGGTATTCTGAACCGCTTGCCTGATACATTGTTGTACAGCTTCAGGGTTGGGTGCGGTAAGTGTTCCCCCATTTCTCTGTCCTCCCGAATTTACCGATCCTCCAAGAATTTCAGCATAGATCCTTGCTCCCCTGTTGAGGGCACTATCAAGAGATTCCAACATCATGGCCCCTGCTCCTCCTCCAGGCACAAATCCTGAAGCGGATGCACTCATGGGTCTTGATCCTCTCTCCGGCTCATGATTATGTTTGTAAGTCAAAACCCGCATTGCATCAAAGCCTCCCCAAACGTAGGGTCCATCATCACTGCAGCTGCCAACAAGCATCCTTTGTGCACGCCCATATCTGATGCGATCATAGCCCATTAAAACAGCCTCCGTTCCCGTACTACAGGCCGAGGAATTGGTGGTCACCTGATTTCCCAATCCCAGCATCCCGCCAAGATAAGCACTAATACCACTAGCCATAGTTTGTACCACTACAGTACTGCCAAGACGCCTTACTTTCTTATCGTCGACCATATAGATCGAATCCCTGAATTTATCGATACCTGAAGATCCGGCACCGAAAACACAACCCGTTTCATAGTCCACCTGACCCTCAGGATCAATGGGTAGTTTGGAGTCATTCCAGGCATCAATCCCTGCGATACACCCGTAGGCGATACCTGAGCTGTTAAAACCCCTTAACTGTAAAGCTGTAAAATATTCAGCCTTCTTCTCCGCAGATACTTGTGGTATCCCCCCGATACAACATGAGAAATTCAGGTCATCCAATGTTTGATGATAGGTTATCCCGGACACCCCATGTTTAACGGCATGTGAGAAATCATTTATTCCCACACCATTGGGCGCAACAACGCCTAAACCTGTAATAACGACCCTATTCAATTTCAGATAATTTAATCATACCGGATAAACTACCCCTGCATATAAGCTCATGCTGAGCATTAAAGAGCTTAATTCTACATTTAAGCTTGTTAAATCTGAAATATTCTTTTTCAGATTCAACTAAAACTGTTTCACCGGGGAAAACCGGGACATAGAAATCCATCTGGCTGGAGGTGAAGGCAATTTGTATGCTATTTATGTCTGAAAGCTTCTGCCTCAATAAATATATTCCAAGGCAAACCAGGCCTATCTGTGCTGCGGTTTCGGTTAATATAACCCCTGGAGTTACCGGATTATCTTTGAAATGGCCATTATAAAAGAAAGCATTTTCTCTATATCGATAATATCCTGTGATACCTTCTTCTGATATATCACGAAGAACGTCCACAAAAAGAAATGGTTCTTTGTATGGCAATAGGGATATGATTTCTTCAGAGGTCATTTGTTTCCGGTCTGTTTAACACTGATATAACAACTCATTCAACTTAAATGTTCTCCCCCATCCACCGGGATAACTGTTCCGTTGATCCATGATGCTTCATCTTTGGAGAGTAAATATACCACATTGGCTACATCCTCAGGCCTTGTAAGCCTGTTAAATGGATTTCTTTGAATTGTGATCTCCTTGATTTTATCACTCCCCGGGATCATGCGGAAAGAAGTTGTTTCAGTTACACCTGCCTGGATACAGTTTGCCTTTATCCCATATGGCGCAAATTCCAGAGCAATACTTCTCGTAATGGCCTCAAGACTTACTTTCGCAGCAGAAACTGCCGCATAGTTCTTCCATACTTTCGTGTTCCCCTCGCTTGTAAAGCTGATAATGCGTGTATCCCCTGAAAATAATTGTTCTTCAAACAAAGCTTTGGTCCAGTCATATAAACTGATGGCCATTGCCTGAATCGTAAGCCTGAAATCATCATTTTGCAATGTTGGAAACTTATCTGATGTCATCGGCTTTAAATTTCCCCTGGCAATACTGTGTATCAGTACCCTGATTTTGCCCTTATTAATCAATTTATTTTTTAGGTCATGTATTATTTCAGCCCGTCTTTCCGGATTCAGTGCATCTAGATTATAGGATGACAAATCAACCCCTTCTTTCCTGATTTCATCAAATTCTGATTCAACAGCCCTGAGCCTTGTCCTGGAATCACGGTGTACAATACATATATTATATCCGTGTTTAGCAAGTTTTTGGGCACTAGCCAAACCAAGGCCGCTTGAACCTCCAAGAATGAGGGCCCAGAAATCTTTTTTATCAAATTCTTTTACCATTTTATTAATATTCTTTGGGCAGAAAAACCGGGTCCAAAACTTAGCATCAATCCAATTTCACCTTTTGAGGGGTTTCTGTCCATAAATCTTTCCAGTACATACAAGACAGTAGCACTTGACATATTTCCATATTTTCTCAATACTTCCTTTGTATCCTCTACATTTTTGCCCAGGAAGCCAAATAGATCTTCAACTGTTTGAACTATTTTTTTGCCACCTGGATGAAAGATCAAATGATCCACATCTTCGATGGTCATATTATTTCGCTCAAGAAATGGGTAAATGATTTCCGGAAAATGTTCTGTGATCCTATCAGGAACAGATTTATCCAATACCATTTGTAAACCTGTATTCCTGAGCCTGAATCCCATCATATGCTCTGCATTATAAAAATGATACATGGCTTCATCGATAATTTCCGGGCCTTTGTCATCCGCATGAGATGATAAGATCACACTTGCCGCCCCATCTCCGAAAATCGCCGCGCTTACAATGTTAACCATAGAAAAATCATCATGCTGAAATGTTGCAGTCGGGGATTCAACCGCAATAACCGCTGCTCTTTTATCGGGATTTGCTTTAAGAAAATTGTAAGCATAGATCATGCCCGAGACACCTGCCACACAACCCATCTCGGTAACCGGTAACCTTACGATGTCTTTATTCAATTGAAGCCGGTTGATCAGGTAAGCATCAAGTGAAGGGATCATAATCCCGGTACAGCTTACAGTAATGATAAAATCAATATCACTCGGATCCAAGTTAGCTTTCTTGATGGATTTTAAGAATGCTTTTTCAGCCAGACTGATGATTTCCCTGGAATAAATATCATTCTTTTCTTCAAATGATGTTTTAAGAAACACCTCATCAGCATCCATAATAGAATATCGCATATCCACCCCGGCATTTTCAAAAATCTTAAGTACTTTTCTTTGAAACCGTTTGCTTTGACCCGAGATCCAGTTTTCCAGATAAGGTAATATTTCCCTGGTGGGTCTGGAATATTTTGGCAGCTGTTTGGTGACTGATGTTATACGTACGCTCATTTATTTACTTTGAATTATCCATTGGTAACGGAAAGCCCATTTCCATTTTATCCTATATGAGGCTCCGATATTTTCAGAAATTCTGATTAATTCATCCCGTTTAAATCCTTTCAATATAGAAATTAGACCATCTTCCTTAACCATATTGTTTGTCGTAAACAGACATAATAATCTGAAAAGAAAATAAGCCATGGAGTGTCTGTGTAAATCATTGACTACAATTCCTATTGAAGCCTTCTCAAGAATCCCTTTTATCAACCTTTCCAATTGTTTATCCTCAAAATGATGAAGGAATAAAGAAGTTAATACCAGGTCATATTCGACTCTTTTAAATTCTTCTGAAAATATATCACAATGGAGGAAGCTAATATCCGGGAATGATTGAGATAGTTCTTTTGCATATCCAAGTGTGCTTTTATTTGCGTCAACACCTATGATATTAAATGAATATCCTTTCTGCTTACCAAATTCTGCGACATCACGCAAAATATCACCTCCACCACATCCCAAATCAAGGATGGTTATTATCTGCTCTTTTGGATGTCCATTTAGTATCTTTTTAATCCCATTCAATGTCACCCTATTCCCTCCCAGCCACCTGTTTATCCTTCCCAGGGTGATCAGAGTTTTCCGAAGTTCCAAACCACTGATGGAAAAATCATCCATTTTTTCAGTCATTTGGCTTCTGTATTTTGTTTTGATCCAGAGATTCATCTTACTCTAATTGGTTTTCCATGCGTGAGCTTAATTATTTCCGGAATTAAGAATGGGAACCAACTCAGTATCATGAAAAAAAATGTAGTTAATCTTTTGCTTCTGAGAATCTGGGCTATGAGCTGGCCGGTTTTCAATCTTATTCGGAAGGCCCTATTCCAGGCTTTTTTATAGGCTTCCTCGAGGTCATCCCTTGTTATGGCAGATGACTGAAAATAATTTAATATTAGTTTTGAAGCAATCTGCGCACTTCTGATGGCCATACTCATTCCATTTCCGCACAAAGGGTGGATCAAACCAGCCGTATCTCCACACATGATCACATGGTGTTCAACAGGATTCTTTGGTAAAAAAGATATTTGACTGATGGTCAAAGGTGTTTTAAATACCTTCTCCGAATATTCAAACAGGGATTCCAGATTTCTGTTCTTATAAACGACATTTTCCTGGAAAGCCTCGATGCTATTATATCTTTTAAAGGAACTATAATCTGTAATATAACATAAGTTGATGCTGCCATCCTCCACTTTAGAGGCACCGCAATACCCCCCCTCAAAATTATGCAATGCAACCAGATCACTTGGAAAGTTACCCTTCACATGAGTTTTGACTGCCAGATAAGGAGATTTTTTCCTGATGAATTTCCTGTTCAGTTTATAATCAATACCAGATCGTTTCCCATAGGCCCCTATTACGAATTTCGATTTATATTTTGATTTGCCAAGCGTAAATACCGTAAATTCATTGTTCCCATACCCGATATCACTGACCGAATCATAAATGATCTTAACACCATTTTCTTCAGCTTTATCCGCTAATACCTTGTCAATTTTAAAACGGCTGATACCAAATCCCCCAAGTGGCAAATGGCTTTTTATTGTCTTATTTTGTGATGTCGAGAGTTCAAACTGATTGATTTTTGTTGCACCAAATTTGAAAGGATCAATACCCAGGAATTCTAAATAAGGCAATACCTCATTTGAAATATATTCCCCGCAAACTTTATGTTTCGGGAGCCTGTTCTTTTCAATGAGTAACACATTTACACTGTATTTTGACAGGTGAATAGCACTGGTAAGACCCGCCAGGCCAGCCCCAACGATAATGATATCGTAATATGATTTAGTCGTATGAGGATCAACCTGCTTCAATAAGAGAATATTTATATGTGATGTGAAATGTAGAAAATGATAACCTAATAACCATCCAATATAACAATATTTTTTATTCATATGTTTTAATGGCATTTGTTTATATGAATAAATAAATACTCTTGCATTTAATCTATCCTTTAAAAACAGCACATTACAAAAATCCCTGCAATTTCTTCATTTGCAGGCGACTTTTAATTATTGCCATTGAAAAGGACAACCAGTTGTAAACTGATTGTCCCAAATAAATTCATGGATTAGTTTTATTTCGTCATTCATTACGAATGGCATTTACCGGATTCGCTGTAGAAGCTTTTAAAAGTTCATAGCTAAACGTGAGAATTGTAATCCCGAATACAATACCTATGGCACTTGCTATAATGGTCCGTTGAATGGAAATATAATTGGCTAGCTGTAATAATCATTAATTTATTGCCTGATTTTAGGTTTAAGGATTGAATCAAAAGAACTGTATGTAAAAGACAGACAGCACAACTGTTTGGCCTCACAAATCAATTTTTCTTTAAAAAAATAATTTTTAGGGCTATTCAAATACTCGGTTTCAACATTTTTATAATTCCCGGCAGTCAACTCCGGCAGATTATCTAAATCTTCATTACTTTGAGAAGCTAGTGTATCTAATAATTCTGACCCCTCAATAACGGGCAGAACTTTAGCTTCTGAATTTGTATAACTTATTGCGCCCAGAATAAGTACCAGGGAGGAGACTGTAAGCAATTTCTTCATAACATATAACTATTTGAGTTCCGGCCTTTATTCTGATAGATGGGGATCTTCTTCAAAAAGTTTTATGATTCTGAATAATCTATATAAATAAATGCATATTTCCCCCAAATAAGGGGATAGGTATCACTGTTTAAGTAACCATAGAATTCTATCGTAAGAAACCAGATAATGTATTGACACAAGGATACCCATTACCCAGGCTATCCGTTCATAATTCATATCAAACAGGGCCCATGCGGACATAACGAAAATGGACAACTCAAGGATAAGCTTGATAATCAATAGTTTTAAAAAGAAATTTTTATCTCCTACAGGTAGTGTTACTTGAGCATAATAACCCTTTACTGGTTCTTAAAAGTCTGTATCAGCTTCTTCAAGGTCCAATTCTTTAATCCATATATTGCGG
>JAHEGY010000064.1:0-8156 GCA_024644875.1 Cyclobacteriaceae bacterium | reverse complement strand
TTTTAAAAAGAAATTTTTATCTCCTACAGGTAGTGTTACTTGAGCATAATAACCCTTTACTGGTTCTTAAAAGTCTGTATCAGCTTCTTCAAGGTCCAATTCTTTAATCCATATATTGCGGTATAACACCGGATGGCCTTCGGCTTGCAATTTCAGTCCTCCCGGACGATCAGTTATCCCATTACCATTATCATTACCACCATCCAGTCCGGAATTTGGACCACCCCAAACCTTATTGATGACTTGATTCACATGTACTTTTTTACCATTGAAATATACGGTTACTATTGGTTTCTCGGTGAGCACTCCATCTTTAAACCGGGCAGCTCTGAATTTTATATCATATGCATTCCATTCACCCACACCATTATAGGCATGATATGGAGATTCTGTTTCATTGATCACCGTACCCAAACCATGCCTGGTAGAGTCACCATCCAGGATCTGAATTTCATATCTGTTTTGCAGATATACTCCACTATTCCCATTCGGATACTTGATAAAAAATTCAACATGCGCCCTGAAATCTCTCAATTTCTTCTTAGTAACAATATCAGCACTTCCATACAAACCTCCTGCAGCAGCAGGATCATTGGAATTCATAACCATACCTGCTCCTTTTGGATCATCCTCTATTTCCCATTTTATAGGTGGTTCTGCGGCGAACCTGGGCCCTTCCCAATACTCCCAATTCTCATGCAGGGAGGCCTTGGTACCATCGAACATTAGGATAGCACCATCCGGTGCCTTGACACCCACACCGGTATGGTGATCGGAACTTTCAGATGGAATATAATTTAGATTTGAAGTAAAAGACAAACTTACTTGAGCGATTAAAATGATAAGTAGATATTTCATGGTATTAATTTATTCTCGGCAAGATAATAAATAATTAAGTAATGGTCTAAAGTTATTAGGGCTGAAACAAGAACAGTTTCTGTCATTTATCAGAAATGGTGAAATCATTTTCAACCAGTTGATACATGAATCAATGAATTTTGTCGGTAAGGATACAATTGAGTGATGACCAGATACAATATTTGATATTATCTAATAATAAAGGTTTATTGATTCTTGCACAAACACATCATTATGTTCTCAACCAAAAGTTCGGTTATCTTTATTATCCTTTTCCTCATGATATCTCCAATATGGGCTCATGTAGATCTATTAAATCCGGTTGGAGGTGAAAACTATATCCATGGTCAGTTAGTAAACATAGAGTGGGAGGAGGTCCTAAGTCATAATTCCCTGAATTGGGATATATTATTCTCTGGTGATGGTGGTGCTAGCTGGGATACTGTGAAATCAAACATCCCCATATCAACAATGAATTACTCTTGGGAACTTCCTGATATTATTACACAAACGGGTCGGATTAAAATTGTACAAGACAATGTTGATGTGGATTATGAGGATATTAGCGATGATTTCATTATTTCGTCAGTTACAGGTGTTGACCTTCAAATAGAAGCTAAAAAAATTAAGATCTACCCGAATCCGATTACGGATCTCTCAATTATAGAATTCAAAAATTCTGAAAATAATTCACATACTCTCACTTTATATAATTCAAGGGGTCAACTCATCAGGAAGTATAAAGAAATCAGAACAGATAGAATTTATTTGGATTTACAGGATCTCTCAAAAGGTCTTCACTTCTTTCAATTAAATTCAAATACGGAACTTCATTCTACCGGAAGCTTTATAATTCAATAAGTCCTTTCTTTAATAACAAAGTCATGGCTTTGACTGGAAGGAAATGGTTCTTCCTTCAAAACTAAAAATTATGCCACAGATAAAACTTCAGTAAGCTCTCTCAGTTATGTGCAAAAGTTGCTCTTAGATCATTCTATTCATATTTAAGTGAGTTGATTGGGTTTATACTTGCCACCCTGGAAGTTCTAACACTGATAGTTAGCCAGGCAACCAGTATCATTATAATCAACGAAAAAAGGAAGTGCATTAAGCCGATCTCAATGTGATAAGCAAAACCATTCAGCCAGTTATTCATTATATAGTATGCGATAGGTATGGATATTAAAAATGATAAAAATACCGGAAAGGTAAAATCCTTTGACAGCATGTAAACCAATTGATAAACCGGAGCTCCCATGACTTTTCTGATACCTACTTCCTTCACACGTTGTTCTGCGGTAAAGGTCGCAAGGCCATAAAGACCGAGACAGGCAATAATTATCGTTATAAGAGTGAAAAACTCGGCCATTTTCTCAGTTTTTCTTTCTACTTTATAGGCTTTATCAAATTCATCATCAAAAAATGAATAGGTAAACGGATACTTATCCGAGAACGATTCTTTAATCCTTCCAATCTCAGAAATAGTATGCTTCAGATTATTGCCAGATATTTTTACGGATACACTACTTCTGTATTCATTCAGAAACAATTGCAAAGGCATAATTTCCTGGTGAAGTGAGTGTTGATGAAAATCCTTCATAATACCAACAATAGTGCATGTGTCGCGCCAGCTCGCCAGTTCTTTACCAAGAGGGTCCTCCCAGGGGAGCGCCCTGGCAGCGGTTTCATTAATTAAGACTACTCCCTTTTTATCCCCGGTTTCACTGGAAAAATTCCTGCCTCTGATAATCTCTATTTCAAACAGGTCCACAAAATTATGATCTATCTCACCAGTATAGATCATCCATGTTACATCTTCGGGTTTTCCAGGCCACATCACATAAGTGGAACTTGAAATATTATTGGGTAAGTTAGATGACACCGATACATTTAATACCTCCGGCAGGTTTTGAAGCTCTTCCTTTAGAACAGGTATTTTATCCAGGATGTCCCTGTCTTTAAGCCTGAAGGTTAATATATGGTTTCTTTCATAACCCATATCCTTCTTTTGAATGTAAGATAATTGCTGCGTTATGATCAAGGCAGATATTATTAAACAGCTGGAAATAGTAAACTGGATTATTACCAGTGTTTTTCTTAATCTTGATCCTCCTGGGCTTCTGGAAAAATATCCTTTCAATACTAAAATAGGTTTATAGCCCGATAATGCAAAAGCTGGATAACTACCAGCCACAACACCCACGATTAAACATACCCATAGTAATAGGAGCAGTAATTTGGGTTCATGTAGGAAGTTCAGGGTAAGATCCAGTTCAACAAACTGTTCAAAATAAGGGAGTATGATTGATACTAATAAAAGTGAAGCCAGCAAGGAGAAGAATGAAAGAAATATAGATTCCCCAAGAAACTGAAATACCAGGTTATGACGGTAAGCACCAGCAACCTTTCTGATCCCAACTTCCCTGGCTCTCGTGGCTGCCCGCGCAGAAGCCAGATTCATATAATTTATACAGGCAATTAATAAAATTAAAATGGCTATTGTGGAATAAATATATAACCTGTCGATGTTAACAGTTGGACCTATATCGAAGTGAATATCAGAGTGTAGGTAAATCCTCGAAAAATTTTCCAGGTATAGCCTGGTTTTATGTAATCCACTATTATCTTGATCAGCCGAATATTTTGACATCATAGCCGGGAATTTTCCTTCCAGAATTTCCGGATCACTATTATCGTGCAGCAGAATATATGTATAATATGAACTATTATTCCAATTAAATAAATCCTCTTTTCGTCCCGTTAATTCAAGTAATGTTTCGAATGGCAGCATGATATCCATTCTGAAGTGTGAGTTATTGGGCATATCTTTTAATACACCTCCAATCTCCAGCTCTACTTCTTCGTTGTAGAGTAAAACTTTTCCAATTGGATTTTCATTATTAAAGTATTTTCTGGCAATTGATTCTGAGATCACCATAGAATACTTGTTCTTTAAATGAGTATTTGGATCTCCGTGTATAAAGGAAAATGAAAATATATCAAAACTTTCAGGATCTATACCATATACAATAGGCTCCAAAATGGTGTCGTCATCATATTTAAATATTACATTCCAGGTACGCACAATTCTGGCAGCCGATTTAACCTCCGGAAATTCTTCCAAAACCGCAGGGCCCAGGGGGGCCATGGTGACTGCAAACCGGTTCTTACCAAGATACATATTCCCTTTTTCCTGTTTGACTATCCTATAGATGTTATCCTTGTTTTGATGATATTGGTCCACACTGTACTCATAATTAACATATAACATGATCAGTATGAAAACCACCATCCCTGTCGATAGCCCGGCTATATTAAGGAGTGTGTAGATCTTACTTTTTAGTAATGTGCGCAGAATGATCTTAGTGTAATGTTTTAGCATGACTTTAAAAAAATAAAATTCGAAAAGTAAAATAGGATAACCAAGGATCAACCAGGCACAATCTAAGGCAAAGACTGTATTAAAAAATCAGGGTTGCATATTTCGATGAAAAGATGGGTGCTGAAAATAATTAATATAGTTTTTCAATTCAACAGGCCATATACCTGGGATGTAATTTTTATTCAATCTTTATATCTGATGCGTGAAAACTAAAAAGAAAAGAATGGTATTATTCCCTAAAATCAACATATATCAATGATTATTGCATATCTTTGTAGACGGATAGGAGTAATTCTCACTCAGTATTTAGCCTTACCGGCAATATCGGGCATTTCTTTGTGGTTTTTATTTCTCTCTTAAAACAGAATTGATGTACTGGAGATCAGGGTTAAATGATATATCCAGCGTTTTATTTAAATATTATATATGTCAAGATCACAAAATAGCTTTATTAAAAAACAAAGGGAAAAAAAGAAAGCGCAAAAAAGAAAAGAAAAAGAAGAGCGGCGCAAAGAGCGGCAGGAAAATAATAATAAAGGAGGTGATCTTTCAAATATGATGGCATATGTTGATGAATTTGGTAATATTACCTCTGAACCACCTGAAAAAGATATCAAAGAAGATAAAAAAGAAAAACCTAAACAATAAAATACAAATAATGACATTTTCATTAATAGAAAATGCTCAATAAAATGAACCTCGTCTAATTAATTTGCCTCAATAAGCTGATCGATCAGACTCCAAAAAAACCTTAATAACAAAATCATCAAAAATTCAGAATTTAAAAGATCGACCGAATCAGTCCTGTCAGGAAGAGCAATTAGTAGAGATCCACATTGTTTCAAAACGAACAATCTGTGTCGGGATCAATTATTTAAAAATGAACTAAACAAATGAATAATATAATAACAAGAAATACAGAAACCCGGAATTTCAAAAAAAGGAAAGGCAAGCCTCAACAGGGTTTCAAGCAAAGAAATAACAGAAAGAAAATTTCATCGATTAAAGATCCGAATTTGCTGGTAAAAAAAGCAATTCTTATAGAAGAATCAGTTTATACAGCCTCAAGATCTTTTAACCAAATGCCAATCAATGAAAAAATCAAAACCAATTTAACAAGAAAAGGATTCTCAGAACCCACCCAGATACAGGATGAAACATTGGAATATCTTATTTCAGGTCGTAATCTTATGGGTATTGCTAATACTGGGACCGGCAAGACTGCTGCTTTTCTTATACCTATTATTGAAAGATTACTTCAAAACCCAGAATCTTTTACTTCCTTAGTGGTAGTTCCGACAAGGGAGCTGGCACTTCAGATCAAAGAGGAATTCATTAGTATTTCTAAAGGGATGGGCTTATATGCTGCTTGTTTCATTGGTGGGACCAACCTGGACAGAGATATTGACCAATTAAAGAGGAAAAACCATATAGTTATTGGTACTCCCGGTCGATTGATTGATCTTACCCAAAGAAAAGCCCTTAAACTTCAGGGAATTTCCGTATTGGTATTAGATGAATTTGATCGAATGCTGGACATGGGCTTTATAGATGACATTCAAAAAATTGTGCAATTAATGCATAACAGGAAACAAACCATGTTGTTTTCCGCTTCTGTGGATAAAATGCAGGGATCAATAATTAATCAGATGGTACAAAATCCGGTGGAAGTAAGAGTAAGTTCAGGTACCACTACAAGTGATCAGGTTGAACAGGATATTATAAAAGTGCCTGTTGGAGAAGATAAATTCAAAATGCTTCGTGATTTAATGGATGATAAAAAATTTCAAAAGGTATTGATTTTTGCTGAAACCAAAAGATTGGTAGACAGGGTAAACAGAAAACTAAATCAATCAGGGATTAGATCAGATCGTATCCATGGAGACAAGACACAAAACTACCGAAACAAAGCCCTTGATAAATTCAAAAGAGGCAATGTGCAGGTTTTAGTGGCCACCGATGTGGCTGCAAGAGGGATTGATGTATCCAATGTAACTCATGTTATTAATTACCAGCTTCCAATGAGTTTTAATAGTTATTTACATCGGATTGGAAGAACAGGAAGAGCAAACAATATAGGAAATGCATTAACATTTGTTGATGAAACAAATTAATTATAAAGTACTTTTAATTACAATTATTATTTAAAATGAAAGAAGGAACAGTAAAGTTTTTTAATAATTCCAAAGGATTTGGATTTATTAAGCCAGATGATTCAGGTGATGACATTTTCGTACACCAAAGTGGACTCATCGACGAAATTCGTGAAGACGACAAAGTTAAATTTGACGTAGAACAAGGGAAAAAAGGTCTGAACGCGGTCAATGTTGAAGTGATCAGATAACTCTCTTATCTTAAAAGATTTGAATCATATGGGCAGTCCAATTTTGGGCTGCTTTTTTTTATTCGTAATTAGTTCAAATCCTCGTGCAAAATATTCTTAATCTTCGATACGGCAAGACCGGCAATAGTATCAGTTAGGGACCTGCTTGAGGCTGTACTTATTGCATCAACTTCGAATTCAGTAATAACTTCATCACCTCCACCAGAAGTACTTATGAGAAGCAGGTTTGAATAATCTGTTAGACCTTCCAAAAAGGTGCCTACATATCGTGGTATCATGTGTGCTTTGGTGGTATGTAGTATAACAATTGCCTGCCAATCTTCTGCTTTCTCTTTCTTAAGAGCTGTGCAATCAATAACAGATATATAGATGCTGTCATCCTCGAGATTGTTTATGATTTTTTTGGACAGATCTTCCTTGAACTCACTTCCCTGGCTGGCAATTAATACTTTCAAAGAAGCATTTGGATCTCCTACTTGATAAGGTTCAATCACACCCTGCCAATTCATGACGATATATATGGCAACGAGTAAAATAAAAAGTATGACTGGTGTGGAAAGTACTATGAGTAATATCTTAATCCATCTTTTCATGTCATTCAATTTAAGGATCGAGGTTCAAACTTAAAAAAGGAACAAAACAAATTCTGCAAATATTTTATACCTAAAAAAATATGGTGGACGTAAATTCAAATATCTGAGAAAAGTTGACTTCTATATATTTGACGGTTGATAAATCTCAGAGTTGCACAATTTATATATTTTCTTCCTTAATTTTTATTGAACTCATAATTTAATACCTTTATCGAAATCAATTTTTATAAGTAAAAGATATCACAAGGGGTAAATCGATTATATTATTAATTTTTCACTATCCTGCCTGATAGCCCTGTACTTTATATTTTTATGTATAAATTAATATTCTGCTATCCTTCCAGGGTCAAGGAAAACATTGGTACTGAATTACTTTATGGCCCATTATCCCTTGCCTATCTATCAAGACATACACCTGATTATTACGAAAAGATAATATATGATGAATATGTAGGTAAAGACCTGGATCCTGAAACAGTCGAGGCCGATCTTGTCGCAGTTTCTTCATTAACATCCGGGATCTCAAGAGCCTATGAAATAGGTGATGTCCTTAGAAGAAGGGGAATTACCTGTGTAATCGGTGGGGCTCATGTGACAGCACTTCCGGATGAAGCCCTCGAGCATTTTGATGCTGTGATCATGGGTGAAGGCGAAAGTCCATGGAAGAAATTCCTGCAAGATTTTGAAGAGAAAAAGATCCAAAAGAAATATTATGGGCCAATGAATGTTGACCTCGGATCTTTAGGGACTCCGGATCGTAACATGATCCATGAAAATTATCAATATGCCTCGGTGAATACCTCAAGGGGATGCCCCTATAGTTGCTCGTACTGTTACCTGACTGTTTACAATGAACGTAAGTATCGTATGATACCCCATGAAACTGTACTTGAAGACCTGGATACACTGCGTAATGAGCAAATTATTATAGTAACAGATGAAAATTTTATTGGATATACCAAAAAAGATAAAGAAGACA
>JAHEGY010000156.1 GCA_024644875.1 Cyclobacteriaceae bacterium | reverse complement strand
ATCTATTCGCGGCCCGAAGCTTGATTATTTTATATTACAAGTTGTTTTGGTTGGATGTTCATAGATGAAAAGGCATTATAAACAATTGGCGTATTATCATACCTGACCCAGGTGTTCTTTGATCTGCAATTCTGACTTTTCGGCCACCTCTTCCGCACTTAATCCATTCAACTCAAAAGGATCTAAAACAGTATATGTAAGCTTTGCGCCTATACCTAGAGGGAAAGGGCCATTTTCCTGCAGTTTATAATTTCCATCGATAACAAAAGGAACAATCAATGATGAAGGTGCACTTTCCAATAAGGTATGTATCCCTCTTACTTTGAATTTTTTCACTTTACCGTTCCGGCTTCGGGTTCCTTCCGGAAATATTACAGCAGAATAGTTATTCTCTTCAATTTTCTTACCAAGACTACTAATTTCAGTTACCGCCTGCTGGGGATCCTTCCTGTCAATTAATATCGAACCTCCCTTCCTTAGGTTATAGGATATGGAGGGAATACCATGTCCCAATTCCTTTTTGGATATAAACTTCGCATGGTGCCTTCTGAATCCCCATACTATCGGAGGGATGTCGAACAAACTCTGGTGGTTTGCAATTATGATCAGGGGTCTGTCGACAGGCAGTTTCTCAAAACCTTCGAACCGCACACTGGAACCAAGCAGTGCAAGGGATTTAATTAATAATAAATTAAGAATCTCAACTGAACGTTTATGAGCTGTATAACCCCAGAGATTCCAGCAGATCACCTGAATGGGATGGAAAAAGCCCAGAATTGATCCAAATGCCAGATAAAATACGGGCGTCAAAAAATACCCTAAGATCTTTTTCATTGTATCATTACTCAGAGGGGTAAAAATAAGAAAAATCTTTAATTGATATAAACGAAAGAGTACTATTGATCTTAATTACTCTCTGTGCTTAATATTGAAGCAGAACTTTGATCCGGATTCCCGAATTCGACCTTTAATTCAGCCCTTCTGTTAATAGAGTGTTCAATTTCCCGGCAGTTGACGCCATCCACACAACGGTTCAAGATAAGTCGTTCCCCAAATCCCATCGTATCGATCCTGGCTGGATCTATACCTTTGGCGATCATATATCTTTTCACTGAATTGGCTCTTCTATCCGACAAGGCCTCATTATAAGCATGGCTCCCCCGTGCATCGGCATGGGCACTAATTGAAAATCTTGAATCAGGATATTTATTCAACAGGTTCACCATTCTATCGATATCGGGATTAAATCTTGATTTAATATCACTTTTGTCAAAATCAAAATAAACGAATACCTTTTCGATATACTCTGATTCCAGCACAAAGTCATTTAGAATAGTCCCTTTCTTAACCCGGTTAGTCATTAAAGGTAATGTTTCAGCTAAATATCCCGCTTTGTCAGCTATGACATCATATGACTTGTCAGGTTGTAGTGGAAACACATATTGCCCCTGATCATCTGTAAATGTAGAATCAAATACATTATCTGTCTGGTTATGTAAGAGTACCAGGACATTAGGCATGGGGAATTGAGTTTCGTTGTTATAGATAATCCCGGCAGAGAATAATTCATGTTTCCACATATAATAATCCGGACTATCTATTCCGGATTTCCTGTCAAGTGTGGACAAATGGATATACTCATATTGAGTATACTCATCTTTATCCAGCTTAATGGTATATTCCGAATCAAAAGGTAATTCCATCTGGAATCTACCATTATTATCTGAATATTTCTGGTCTATGGTATCCCCGTCAATGTCGATCAGGGATGCCAGCACATCCGGGATGGGATCCTTATCAAACAATTCCAATACCCGGGCGTGTATCTTAAATGACTTTACATTAAAAGCATATATATCGTCGAATCCTTTACCTCCCTCACGGTCGGATGAAAAATATCCACTCCTTTCTTTTTCATTAATGATCAGCGCGAAATCATCTTTGTTTGTGTTAATGGGAAATCCCAGGTTATAAGGGCTTGTAAAAACACTATCTTTCCCCAGAGCTCTGTATATATCGAGACTTCCAAAGCCACCCCATCCATCTGAGGCAAAATACAAGGTACTGTCATCCGATATATAAGGGAACATCTCATCGCCGGGGGTATTTATCTCTGGACCGAGGTTTACAGGCTTACCCCATCTGCCATTTTCATTATATGAAACGTAAATATCATTTCCTCCTACACCACCCGGCATATTTGATGAAAAGTACAATCGCTGGTCGTCTTCAGATAAACTGGGATGACCAATAGAGTAATCCGGATGGTTATACTCAAATGGCTTAATATTCTTCCAATTCATATGCTCATCCATCTCAGCGGTAAATAAGCCCACATTCAGGAGCCCATTATTGCTTCGTGTTTTTTTACCTTCGAGATAATTATTTCTTGTAAAAATCACTTTCCTGTTATCACTGTAAAAAGCCAGTGGCCCCTCATGGAACCTGGTTTTTAATTCTTTTTTGAAATGACCGGGGTCCAGATACCGGCCGGATGAATCAACCCCTACATAGTACAGGTCCAATGGGGATTCCTTCTCAGACATGGCTGATTTTGCATTGTTTTTCATAATCACCCTTTTATCCCTGGAGGAAATAAAGACAAATCCTGAATCATAATATTTGGATCCAAAATCTGAATGGTCGGAATTGAAGGGTAGAACGATAAGTTCATAGAGATTAGAATCACTCAGATAATAGTCCATATTATTTAAGAACTGGATCTTATCCATATTCCTGGGATCACCGGGGACAAGTGCTGCATAGATCTCATACCAGGAAAGGGCATCCTCATATCTTTCAGTGGATGAGAGAACCTGAGCATAATTATAATAGTGATCCGGGTCAACCTGGGATGGATCATTGATCGAGGAGATTATCTTATCATACCAGATGGCAGATGAGTCAGGATCTTTTAAGATCATATAGGACTCAGCAAGTCTGAGTTTAGATTTGAAATGACTGGAATCCTTTTCCAATACCCTTTTATAAAACTCAACAGCATTTTGATACTGAAGTTTACTGAAATAATTATCTGCTTTACGAAGATTGCTCTGAAAGAGTGTGGATATATTAGAACTCTGCCCAACGGACTGACTTGCCATTAGCACAAATGCCAGGAATATGAGTAAGTTCTTCATATCAGATTAGAAATGTCTCGGGGTTACCACCCCGGATTTCGGGTATTTAAACCTATAATTGATCATGAATTCATGGGATCCCAGATCAACTCTGTTAATGGTACTGGTCCTGAAAGCATATGAATAACCTATCCGCAACTGATTGGTAATCTGTACTTCTGCCAGAAGATTTACCGAACTGGATACCTGATATGAAACGCCAAGCCAAAGTACATCATCAAATGAAATGTTTGCATTCAAATCCAATTCGACTACTTTCTGATCCAGCAATTTAAGCAGGAAGTTCGGTCTTAGTTTCATTAAACGGCTTAAAGTAAATACATAGCCCGAATTAAGGATTATTGGATTTGACTGTACAATGGTTTCAAGCTCCTCACCCCGGTCAAAAACGTTATACATCAAATTTGGAGCACTTAGTCCCGCATAGAATTTATCCGAATAATAGTAAATCCCGAATCCAAAGGCAGGCATGGTCTGGGTTATGTCTTGTGTAAAGGAAGGATCTGTCGGATGATAAATATCAAGCTGGGAATACTCAGCGCGGTATGTACTGAAGCCTGCCTGAAGTCCAAAGGACAATACTTTAGGACTGTCATTATTTGAGGAAAGGAATAACCTGTAGGCATAAATAGCATTTACTCCTACCTGATCGATCACCCCGATCTTATCATGTATAATCAGCATACCCAGAGCCACCTTTTCATTATTTAGTGGTGAATGTGCTGAAATCGTTTGTGTATTTGGAGCCCCGGGCACTCCGACTGACTGGTATCGTATTAAAGCTGTGGCACTTAAAGCGCCATGACTCCCAGCATAAGCAGGATTTATCGCCAGGCCATTGAACATATATTGAGCATAGGTTGCCTGCTGCTGAGCGGTTGAAAAGTCAGAAAGAATCAATATGAAAAAGAATAATAGTAAAGTTCTCTTCATATATTAATCTACTTTTAGCATTATAAAACCCTTTAAAAGCGGTGTGCCGTCCCCCGGATTCAATATGTAAAAGTAGGTGTCTCCCGGAAGGTCTTTTTTGGAAATGCCCTTGTTTGCCTGTCCTACCCAAGTGATATTATCATTATTATAACCTGGTGATTCAAATATGAGATTATTATACCTGTCATATATACTGATTACATTATCAGGATAATACTCTATACCCTCTATATACAGAAAATCATTCAGGTCATCTCCATTCGGCGAAACCGCATTATAAACTTTCAATGGAACTTCATCGACAGTTATAATCACTTCAGCAGAGGCACATAAAGAGGGGTTACCATCATCACAAACGACATATGTGAACCTGTCCTCTCCCAAATAACCAGGATCGGCCGTGTATTCAAAATCTCCGTCAGGTTGAATAACGACTGCACCATGCATCGGATTGGCTTCAGGATTTTCATTCACAATCAGTTCATCTCCCTCGATATCGTAGTCATTGTCCGTAACATTACCGGTAAGCGGATAATTGCTGATGGCTGTTACGGTATCATTGACAGCAACCGGAGCATCATTAACAGGCAAAACATCAATAATAACCACCACACTATCACAACCTGCAGGGACACTATCATTACAAACCTTTATGATCCAGCTGGATTCTCCGAAATAATTTTCTTCAGGTTGATAGGTAAAACAGTAAGGCCCTTCGTCATTTTCATTCAGAGTACCATGTGCAGTACTGTCTGCAGCCTCTGAAATGGAGCCAAGTTCCAGTTCCTCATTTTTCGGATCATCAACATACAAACAGAAATCGAGTGCCACATCTTCATCTGTTTCAAAATATAGAGTATCAATGGTTATTCCTGTCAGATCTACTATGTATGGTGTATCATCAGGCTCGGGGTCTACATCTGCAATTACAATTACCGTATCACATTTCGATGGGATACCATCATCACAAACCTGGACTGTTAGCGTATCAGTACCTACAAAGTCCGGGGCTGGGATAAACGTAAAACATAAATCAAGTATGTCTTCTGCTGATCCATGCCCTGTATGAGATACCACAGAAGAAATACCCGCTATATTTCCTTCCGGATCATTTACCTCAACACAAACATCCACTGGCACATTCTGAATGGTAGATACATAAATCGTATCGATTGGATTACCATCTTCTCCGATAATTTCCGGGGGCATATTTACAGGAAGTATTTCAATTTTCTTATAATGAAAATTACTACGCACATCATCATCCCATACCTTAAATCCTACCATCCTGGTTGATGGTTCGGCTTGAGGATTCGTATTTTCATAGGTAACCATGGACATGATCTCTTCATATTGATGTATGGGAGCATGTCCGTTAATATGGAGATGGGCAGTAGGCACATCATAGGTTACCCCAAGTCCATATTTTTCTGCTACGGCAAGTAGATCTTCCGAGATCTTATATCCATTACTGATCCAGATTCGCGCTCTTCTTATCAGGGAGTCATCTACGTCGATAATAGATATCATTGTATCAATTTCAACAGGCCCACTTTCAGGTGCATATAACAATACTGATTCCGACCCTGAAATTACAGGGTGATCATTTACTGCTACTACTTCAATATATGTCCGTTCAATATTGTGGCTACTTTCCCCATCATCGGCATAGAAGTTTACTTTGCGCATCTCTGTGAAGGGATCTTCACTTGTATTGATATATCCAACTGAAGCCAATGCCTTTTTATAATTCTCCAAAGAAGCATTACCACTCAATATCAGTTTCCCCGCCGTAGGATCATAAGAACCAGTTATTCCATGTTGTTCATTAAAAACCAGTGAATCCTGATCCGCTTTGTAATTCTCAAATATATGTATACTCGCTCCGGTAAGATAGGAATCCTTGACATCGCTTAATGAAATTTCATCTTCTATTGGGACGAAACCATCATTTTCATAATAGGTTATCGTTCGGCATGTTGTTTCATCGATGTGCTCATTTGATCCGGATTCAACTTGTGAAGCGGATACGTTTGTTGATTTTAGATTTTGTGATTCCAGAATGGTGCTGGTGGAAGAGCCATTACCAGATACAGGATCAGTTGCCCGTCCGTTGGAGCCAGTGGATTCACCATTTTGCCCATAGACGATAACTGACAGTAAACAAAAACTACTCGCAAGAAAGGTTCGAATGCTTGGTTTCAAATTCTTACTCTTTATATCAGACGAAAATATCTGAATTCTTCACCAGTGAATATGCAAAAATACACAAAATATTTATTGTAGAATAGGGTGTAGAATTATTTTGCAATATACGAAATTTTAAATATTTATGGTACTATTTTAATAAAAAATATAATATATGCCATAATTTTACGTTGTGTCATGCGCATTTTGCTCTTTTCGAAATCTTTTTTATCTTGATTTTATACAAATCCTGACAGCAGGAATATGCTTGGAAATTGTGAATTATCAGAGCATTTTATAATTATAATAATTCAATATAAAATATAATTATTCTTATATTATATCTAAACTATAGCTTTAAATATAAATATTCAAATTACTCATTTTGACATACAAGAATTTAGATCAAGATATTTAAGGACTCAGCATGAAAAATATACTTATTTCTGGATAATGGGTATGTAGACTCCCAGGTTCTGGTCTCTTTGTTCTTTAAAAATTACCATCATCCTGGTCTTGAAATCATTCAAATCAACTGAAAAGTAAAATTTTACCTTAATCAATAAATAAAATCAATCTTCTTGTAAAAAAATTTCAAAATATCCATTGAAAAACCAGAATAATCATTCAGGTTCCCTAAGTTGTTGGACATAAAAATCTTTTATTTATATATAATTATAATGTCATCCTTAACAGTTCTTTGCAAAATTTGAATAGACTGAGTTGTTTCTCAATCTAAAATTCCCTGCATCAGATCAGTATTTAATAGCGATTCATTTAAAAAAGTATAGCTGGAGGCTGAAGGATCCCATACTGAGAATTTTTATTTCGGATTTTACAATTGGATAGGCAGATCCGGAACCCTTTATTTTAAATTGATCTCTATGACATAATCGATTACATTCTTTTTGATTTTAGGGAGTGTAATCTTGAAATCCTTCCCATCTGAATTATAGCTTATTTCACTGCCATCGTTCATTGATTGTATGCTCGTTATTTCTCCGGATAGATCAGAAAGGGTGATCTCTTTCACCGGCTTCAGTACATGCAGATAAATCTTATTTTTTGCAGATGTGGCAACACCCCATTCCTGCGGAGAAATAGGACCACCACTTGCTGCATATACGGATGCTCCATATTTTTCGAGCCAGGCACCCATTTCCCGCAAACGATCAGCCTGTCGCTCCTCAATTCTGCCATCAGGCATAGGCCCCACGTTAAACAACAGGTTTCCATCACCTCCTATCGTTCTTACCAGGGTATGGAGGCATTCTTCCTTTGACTTCATTTTATCATCAGGTTTCCAGGCCCATTGCCGGCAGATGGTAATACATGATTCCCAGGGTGTTATAGGGTCGAATCGCCCGACCTGTTGTTCCGGTGTTGCAAAATCACCGGCAAATTTATCAGATAAACTAATTCCTTCCATTCCCTGCCTTCCTTTATCCACCCGGTTATTAATCAGGATCTCATCATCCAGGCTCCTGACATATTTATAGAGGTCCATCCCCATATCATGAGTCCAGGGTTCTTCCCATTCCCCATCAAACCAGAGAATTTTGGTATGATAATTTTCCACAAGCTCCTTTAATTGGGCCTTCATATATTTTATGTAATTCTCCATATTGGCCTCCTCCCTCCTTTGTGGATTATTGTGTTCAACCGGATAGTCAGGGTGCCTCCAGTCGCATATAGAATAGTATGTGCCGAACAGAATACCTTGTTTTTCACATTCCTTTGAGAGATCCATTAATACATCTTTTGCATAAGGGGTGGACATTATATTGTAATCCGTCGTTTCCGTATCCCACATAACGAACCCGTCATGATGTTTGCTAACAAAAATCAGGTATTTCATTCCGGCTTCTTTCATTAATCCAACCCATTCCCCGGCATCGAATTTCACCGGATTGAATTGCTTGTATAAATTATCATATTCCTCAAAAGGCACAGGTTTCCCCCTTGACCAGCCTATTTCAGTTCCTTTTAATGATACCGGCCCCCAATGAAC
>JAHEGY010000063.1 GCA_024644875.1 Cyclobacteriaceae bacterium | reverse complement strand
TATCATTTACACATATGCACAAGCAAAATATTGAAAAATTAACATAAATTGCATCTTATTTGTCATTAATCTATAAACAACTATGATAGCATATGATATTGGGATCATTGGCGGAGGTAATCTTGGGCGTTCAATTGCCATGGGATTATTATTCAGTGAAAAGATCAAAGCCTCAAATATTACGATGACAAGAAGGAAAGTACATCTTATTGAAGATCTTAAGGCAAAAGGGATCATGGTAACTGGTAGTAATGCAGATGCGGTCAAAGGAAAAAAGGTGATAATAGTCGCTGTTAAACCCCATCAAACAGAGAAAGTGATCACTGAAATCAGGCCTTTGTTACAGAAGGATCAGATTCTGGTTTCCGTTGTGACTGGTGTTAAAATTGAAGTGCTAAAGGAATACTGTGGCCCCGATGTACATATATTCAGGGCTATGCCAAACACAGCTATAGCCATCCGTGAATCTATGACTTGTATTTCCACCAGGGACGACTCTGCCGAAAATAAAGACATCGTGTTTTCTATTTTTGATCAGTTGGGTAAAACGATTAAAATTGACGAGGAGCTTATGGATGCATCAACGGTACTGGCTGCTTGTGGGATTGCCTATGCGCTCAGATTTATCCGGGCTGCCAGTCAGGGGGGGATAGAAATAGGATTTGATTCATCCACCGCTCAGCTGATCGCTTCACAAACTGTCAGGGGCGCAGCCGGATTGTTGATAGAGGGTGGAGAACATCCTGAATATGAAATAGATAAGGTTACCACGCCTATGGGATGTACAATAGCCGGACTGAATGAAATGGAACATCAGGGATTCAGTTCATCTCTGATAAAGGGCATATTAACCTCCTATAATAATATTTAATTTTGGCGAACAAATTTGTGTTTCCGGATCTGCACGGTTGTATTGAGACCTTGCGATATACTTTTGAAAAAGTGGTCTGCCCGGAAATCAATGATATAATATATTTTACAGGAGATTTCATTAATAAAGGCCCCGACAGTAAAGGTGTCCTCGATTATATCTTCTATCTGATTGAAGCAGGTTATAAGATCCAGGCTGTCCGTGGAAATCATGAACAATTGCTGTTAAACGCAATTAATGATAAAACGACATTTCAGGACTTTGCACTAAAGGGTGGTCTGGATACCCTGGAGAGCTTTCATGTCGATACTGTTGATGATATACCGGAGCGGTACATAGAATTTATTAATGCACTTCCCTTTTATATTGAACTTGATGATTTTTTTATAGTTCATGCCGGGTTTAATTATCTGTCTTCAGATCTATTTAACGATTGGGATTCAATGCTTCATATAAGAGATTTTGTAGTCAAACCAGAAAAAACTAATTATAAAACAATTATACATGGGCATTATGCAACGCCCCTTCAGGATATACTGTATCATGTAATTGAAAGAAAAGAGTACAGAATAAATATTGATAATGGATGTGTCTATACACATCGTGAAGGAATGGGCAATTTATTTGTGTTGAATTTAAAGGACCTGTCCTATTTCATTCAACCATGCCTTGATAACCATAACTATGAACATTCAGTTAATAAAAGGAGATATTACAAAAATAAAGGTTGACGCAATAGTTAATGCGGCCAATTCCAGACTTGCAGGAGGCGGGGGGGTGGATGGCGCCATTCACAAGGCGGGTGGTCCATCTATAATGAAAGCATGTGATTTTATCAGAAAACAAACCGGTGGTTGTCCTGCGGGAGAAGCTGTCATAACTACCGCCGGAAAACTGCCCGCCAAAAAGGTGATACACACAGTTGGGCCGGTTTGGAGGGGAGGAAACTTTAATGAACCTGTCCTTTTAAGAAATGCCTATGAAAATAGTCTGAAAATGGCAGAAAAGCATGGATTGGAATCTATAGCTTTTCCTAATATCAGTACAGGTGTTTAT
The DNA here is from genome assembly GCA_024644875.1 of Cyclobacteriaceae bacterium. Taxonomy (GTDB): domain Bacteria; phylum Bacteroidota; class Bacteroidia; order Cytophagales; family Cyclobacteriaceae; genus JAGTVG01. The sequence goes on along the minus strand of JAHEGY010000063.1, from coordinate 24,034 downwards.
GGCTATCCATTAGGGGCAGCAGCAGATATTGCCATTAATGCAGTTATTCAACATAGTGATCAGGCGAGTTCGATAAAGCTGATTATATTCGTATGTTTTGATACACTTTCGTTTGATATTTACAATAAAAAGCTGACATCAATGGGGGTTATTTAAAAACAGCAATTCAATGTTAACAAAAAAGGAAGAAAAATCAGAGAACCGGCTTAGCCCAAGCGAGATCGTTCAGCTGATACGTTTACCTAATCTCATAATCATCTTTGTGACCCAGTACTTTACTGCTATTTTTCTTGTTGGCATGGATGATCCATTTAGACTTTATCTTTTTGATCCTAATTTATTTCTGTTGTCTGCTTCAACGGTATTAATTGCTGCCGGAGGATATATTATCAATGATTATTATGATATAAAAATTGATTACATCAACAGACCCGATAAAGTAGTAGTAGGGAAATTGATAAAGAGACGGATTGCATTGACGACACATATCGTCTTCAGTTTTTTTGGTGTATTGATCGGTTTGTTTGTTAGCCTGATTATAGGCGGGATCAATTTGATTGCAGCGTTTTTATTATGGTTTTATTCCAACCAACTTAAAAGATTGCCCTTTGTCGGAAATGTTACGATAGCATTCCTTACAGCCTTAGGTCTGTTGGTCGTGATAATACTTTATCCTAAAAACCATTTGATTGTTATAATCTATGCCTTATTCGCTTTTTTCATTAATCTAATACGGGAGATTATAAAGGACATTGAAGACTGGAAGGGGGACCAGGCATTTGGATGTAAAACACTTCCCGTAGTCCTTGGCATAAGAAAAACAAAAAGAATTGTACTTTTTATATTATTGATCTTTATCGGATCAGTCGTATGGTTAACATTAAAACAGGATAATTATTTTTTAAAAATATATTTTGTATTTTTAGCTATCCCAGCTGTGATATTCATTCAGAGGTTGATGAGGGCTGACTCGAAGAGGGATTTTTATCTTTTGAGTGGGTTTTGTAAACTGATAATGTTAAGCGGTATTATTAGCATGATATTTTTTAAACTTGTAAAGTGAGAAAAATTGGATAATAAAAAGACTAAACACATTGCGATATTTGCTTCAGGGAGTGGCACAAACGCGGAACAGATAATATCACATTTCAAAGGTTCGTCCACCGGGAAAATTATGATCCTGTGTTCTAACAAACCTGATGCATATGCCCTTGTCCGGGCTGAGAAGCACGATATCCCAACTTGTATTTTTTCAAGGGATGAATTTTACAAGTCAGATAAAATTATAAAGCTTTTAAAAAGCGAGGAGATCGACCTAATTGTACTGGCCGGATTTTTATGGCTTGTACCCGTGGAATTGATCAGGGCTTTCCCGAATAAGATCATTAATATTCACCCGGCGCTTCTTCCAAATTATGGGGGAAAAGGTATGTATGGAATGCATGTTCATCAGGCTGTTATTGAATCCGGGGATGCCGAATCCGGAATTAGCATCCACTATGTAAATGAGAAATACGATGAGGGAAAAATTATATTTCAGGCGCGGTGTAAAATTGACCGGGATGATACACCGGAAACCCTGGCCAAGAAGATACATCAACTTGAGCATGAATACTTTCCTAAAGTAATTGAAGAACTGATAATAAATGAATAAAAAACATTAGCTTTGCACTTTTGAGAATCCAAATTATGGGAAGAAAAAAAATTCAATCTGCTCTCATCTCAGTGTATTACAAGGACCAGTTGGAACCGATCCTTAATATACTGAAAGATAATGGCGTAAGTATATATTCTACAGGCGGCACCCAGAAATTTATTCAGGAACAGGGTATCGAAGTGACCTCTGTGGAATCACTGACAGGATATCCCTCGATTCTTGGAGGACGTGTAAAAACCCTTCATCCTAAAGTTTTCGGTGGAATATTATCCCGACGTGATAATCCATCCGACCAGGAAGAAGTGAGTGAATATGAGATTCCTGACCTGGATTTGATCATCGTTGATCTATATCCGTTTGAAGAAACAGTATCGAGTGGCGCTGATGAGCAATCTATAATTGAAAAAATTGATATAGGAGGTATATCTCTGATACGCGCTGCAGCCAAGAACTTTAAGGACGTAGCTATAGTGGCATCCAAAAATCAATACCGGGAACTAACCGATATCCTGGAAGAAAAAGGATGCAGTACGGATCTTGAAGATCGTAAATACCTGGCTGCACAGGCATTTAATGTCTCATCACATTATGATTCTGCCATATTCAATTATTTTAACAGGGAATTACAAATTCCTGCCTTAAAGATCAGTGAATTGAAAGCTACCGAATTGAGATATGGTGAAAATCCGCATCAAAAGGGTTTATTTTATGGTGACCTGGAATCATTATTTGAACAGATCCATGGTAAGGCACTGTCCTATAATAACCTGGTGGATATTGATGCTGCGGTTGCGCTGGTGGAAGAGTTTGACGAGGAAACAGCATTTGCTATATTAAAACATACCAATGCCTGTGGCGCAGCAACAGGCAATTCGGTTAAAGACGCTTACTTAAAGGCTTTTGAAGCTGATACGATATCCGCATTCGGAGGTATCCTGGCCACAAACAGGACAGTGGACCTTGGTGCAGCTGAAGAAATTAACAAGTTGTTTTTTGAAGTGATCATAGCTCCGGAATATACACCTGAAGCCTTAGAAGTACTAAAGACGAAGAAGAACAGGATAATTCTTGTAAAGAAGGATAATCTTAAAGAAACGAAAATCGCGAAAACATTACTTAACGGAATTCTTGAACAGGATAAGGATCTGAAAACAGATAGTCTTGAGGATCTGAAAGTAGCCACCAAACGTGCTACTACCGATGAAGAAAACAAGGCATTATTATTTGCCAGCAAGGTTTGCAAGCATACCAAATCGAATACAATTGTATTAGCAAAAGAAGGCCAGTTGCTGGCCAGTGGTGTGGGACAGACATCCAGGGTGGATGCTTTAAAACAGGCTATAAAAAAAGCGGGAGACTTTAACATGGACCTAAATGGTGCTGTTATGGCTTCTGATGCTTTTTTCCCATTTCCCGACTGCGTAGAAATAGCAGATCAAGCGGGCATAAAGGCTGTCATTCAACCTGGAGGATCTGTCAGGGACAAGGATTCTATAGACTATTGCGATGCCCATAATATGGCCATGGTGTTTACAGGATTCAGGCATTTTAAACATTAATAGAAATATTATAGTATTATAAACTAATCAGGATAAGTATACTATGGGATTGTTTGATTTTTTCTCGAGTGATATTGCCATTGACCTTGGCACAGCTAATACGCTTATCATTAATAAGGATAAAATCGTAGTAGATGAACCATCTATAATTGCAATAGATAAAAATAATAATAAAGTTTTGGCAATTGGCCGGGAAGCCATGCAAATGCATGAAAAAACCCATGAAAATATCAAAACGATCAAACCTTTGAAGGATGGTGTGATTGCTGATTTTCACGCAGCGGAACATATGATCAGGGGAATGATCAAAATGATAGAAAATCGCCGGACTATTTTTCCTACATCCCATAGAATGGTGATATGTATACCCAGTGGTATTACTGAAGTTGAAAAAAGAGCTGTCAGGGACTCAGCAGAACATGCCGGGGCTAAGGAAGTGTATATGGTACAGGAACCAATCGCAGCAGCTTTGGGAATTGGAATTGATATTGAAAGGCCTGTCGGATCCATGGTAGTTGATATTGGAGGAGGAACGACTGAAATAGCCGTAATAGCTCTTTCCGGAATTGTTTGTGACCAATCTATAAGGGTAGCTGGCGAAACGTTCAATAAAGATATCCTGGACTATATGCGAAGACAGCATAACCTCTTAATTGGTGAAAGATCTGCAGAAAAAGTTAAAATTGAAGTGGGTTCAGCGCTGACCGAATTGGATGAACCGCCAGACGATTATGAGATCAGGGGACGAGACCTCATGACGGGCATCCCGAAAGTTATAAAGATCTCATATTCAGAGATTGCATTTGCAATTGATAAATCTGTTTCTAAAATAGAGGAAGCGGTTCTGAAAGCATTGGAAATATCTCCACCTGAATTATCAGCAGATATATACGATAATGGAATTCACTTAACCGGGGGAGGGGCACTTCTCAGGGGCTTAGATAAAAGACTTGCTTTAAAAACAAAGTTGCCTATACATGTTGCCGACGATCCTTTGAGAGCTGTGGTCAGGGGAACAGGTTTGGCATTAAAGAATCTTCAGGAATACAGGTCTGTTTTGATGACATAATCATTTAATGCGTCGTTTATTTCTATTAATTTATCAGTATAGGGCATTTTTTACATTTATTGTACTGGAAATCATTGCTTTCTGGTTGGTAATAGGAACAAGTACGTTCCATAACGCTGCATTCTTCAATACTTCCAATAACATCGTCGCATCCATCTTCGGATTGAGGCAGGGCGTCTATCAGTATTTTAATCTCGCGAATGAAAATGACAATCTGGCCAAGGAAAATGCATTTTTACGGGACCTGATCAGCCAGAAACAGATCGCGGTACTGAGTGCTGATTCTTCTCTTTTGACATCCACTGACACTGCTATTCAATACAACTATATCCCGGGAAAAGTAATTAATAACAGTACTCAAAAAATCAATAACTATCTCACAATTGATAAGGGTTCCCGTAATGGACTGGAACCGGGAATGGGAGCAATAAGTTCTTTCGGTGTGGTTGGAATTGTTAAAACCGTATCAAATAATTATGCAACTGTATATAGCCTGTTACATGGTGATATGCAGGTATCTTCCATGATAAGCAGATTGGGGGTCTTTGGTACAACAAAATGGGATGGATTGGATCCACTATATGCCAACTTATTATATATACCACGACATGTGGAACTGCAGGTGGGTGATTCTATAACTACCTCGGGATATAACGCCATCTTTCCTGAAGGAATTCCAATAGGACAGATCCAGGAATTCAGTATTGAGGAAAATGAAACATTTTACAATATTGTTGTTGAACTATCCAGTGATTTTCAATCCTTATCTCATGTATATTTAATACAAAATTATTTTAGGCAGGAAAAAGATTCCGTTGAATTACTAAATGAATAGTAGAAGTATCATATATAATTTTCTGGTTTTTGTAATATATATCATGTTGCAGGTATTCCTTTTTGACAATATGGTATTGTTCGGTACAGCATTTTGTTTTATATATATTGGCTTTATATTATTGCTTCCTTTTGAAATAAGTACCGTAATACTGTTGGTATTGGGATTTGTAACAGGATTTTCAATAGATATATTTTATAATAGCCTCGGCGTAAATGCAGCTTCTGCAACATTGATTGCTTATTTACGCCCATTCTGGCTTTCAACCATCACACCAAGTACAGGATATGAGGATGTAAGAATACCTGCATTAAAGGTTATGGGGTTTGGCTGGTTTATTACTTATGCGCTGCCTTTAATATTTCTGCATCATCTTTCGTTATTCTTTATAGAAGCTGGTGAACTTTATCATTTTTGGTTAATTATTAAAAAGACAATCTTCAGCAGCTTGTTTACTTTTGCTATGCTGGTAATTGGACAGAATCTATTTTATAATAGAGACCGTTTAACATGAATGATTCAAGAAAGATAGTAATCCGGATAGGCGTTGTAATTGTTGGGATAATTTTTCTCATAAAACTTCTCAGCATTCAGGTCTTAAGCGACAACTACCGTTTGGCGGCTGAGAATAATATTATTCAGCGCATTATTGAATATCCTTTCCGGGGATTGATTTATGACCGGAATGGTGAGTTATTGGTCATAAACAATCCAATGTATGACCTGATGGTGGTCCCCATGGAAGTAGAGGTAAAGGACACGGCTGAATTCTGTTCCATGTTTGGAATCGACAAAGAGACATTTGTGGAAAAATATAATGCAGCCAGAAAGTACTCAGTAATTAAGCCTTCAATATTTATTAAGCAGATCTCAAATGAAGAATTTGCACGCATTCAGGATAAACTGATAAATTTTAAAGGATTTTATATTTCCGCCAGGTCTGTGCGGGAATATCCCCATCCGGTATTGTCAAATGCACTGGGTTATATTGGGGAGATAAGTAAAAGTCAGCTTGACAGGGATACCACCAGTTATTATCGCATGGGCGACTATATTGGCATAAGTGGTGTTGAATCAAGTTATGAGACAGTTTTGCGCGGTCAACGGGGGGTTAAAAAAAGAATGGTCAATGTTCGGGGTGTTGAACAGGGTCTTTATAAAGAAGGCCGGCTCGATACTTTATCTGTACCGGGAAGTAACCTGGTTTCAACTATCGACCTTAGTCTGCAAAGATATGCTGAAAAACTCCTTGAAGGCAAGGTTGGTAGCCTGGTGGCTATACAGCCCTCAACCGGTGAGATTTTAAGTATTGTTTCGGCACCCTCCTATGATCCCAATATTCTAACCGGGCGGGAATTCTCGGAAAATTTTCAAACCCTCTCCCTGGATACTGCCGTACCGCTTTTCAACCGGCCTATTATGGCTATGTATCCTCCGGGTTCTATGTTCAAGACCATACAGGCACTGATTGCTCTTCAGGAAAATGTCATCGATAAGGATGAATTGATATATAGCGATGGAAGGTTAATAGGGGACCTGGCGCCAATAGGATATTATGATGTAGAAGAAGCCATTACCTATTCTTCCAATAATTATTTTTTCAAAGTGTTCCGGAGAATTATAAACCAGGGGGAGGATCCGAGCCCCTATATTGATGCACGGTTTGGACTGGAGAAATGGAGGAATTATGTCGTCAGGTTTGGCCTGGGTGTTACCCCTGATACTGATATTCCAAATCCAAAAAGTGGTTATGTGCCTACCGTTGGTTATTACGACAGGGTTTATGGTCAGAATAGATGGAAGTTTTCCAATATCTATTCACTGAGTATAGGTCAGGGTGAAACACTTGTTACACCACTTCAGATGGCAAACCTGAGCGCTATTTTAGCAAATAAAGGATACTACTATACACCACATATTATCAAATCAATAGATGATAGCGGGTTACCCGATCCAAAATACCTGATCAAAAATGAAGTGGGAATTGATTCGGTTCATTTTAATGCTGTAATCAATGGAATGGAGGAGGTTGTACGTTCAGGATCAGGTAGACGTGCCTATATGCCCCATATCAGAGTCTGTGGAAAAACAAGTACAGTCGAAAATCCACATGGCGAAGACCATTCCGGATTTATGGGATTTGCCCCCAAAGATGATCCGCAAATCGCGATAGCGGTCTATGTGGAGAATGCTGGCTGGGGTGGCAGAGCTGCTGCCTCCATCTCAAGCCTTGTGATTGAAAAGTATCTTACTGGTGAAGTAAAAAGAAAATGGCTCGAAGATTTCGTGCTTAAAGGGGATTTTTTGTATTGAGAAGAGATAGTAACATATTAAACCAGATTGATTGGCTGACCATATTTGTTTACGGAATACTCGTAATTATGGGCTGGTTAAATATTTATGCTTCCGTATATCAGGAGGGTGCCGGAATGAATATATTTGATTTCTCCCTCAACTCAGGAAAGCAGCTTGTCTGGATCGGCAGCACAATAATTATCTTTTTTATTATTGTATCCATTGATTTCCAGTTTTATGAATCCGTATCTTATATCCTGTATGGCATAATTGTGCTAATGCTGATTTTTGTGCTTTTATTTGGCGATAAAGTTTCCGGAGCCAGATCCTGGTTTGAAATAGGCTCCTTCTTCAAGATACAGCCATCAGAATTTGCCAAATTTATAACTGCCCTTGCCGTAGCACGGTTTATCAGCACACCGGGATTTCGTTTTAGCAGCAAGCGTCAGATAACCATGGTATCAGCTTTGGTAGTTATTCCTATCCTGTTAATTCTTATGCAACCCGACCCTGGTACAGCTTTGATTTATTTTTCCTTTATTATAGTATTCTATCGGGAAGGATTGTCACCATTGGTACTGGTGATAGGACTTTTGCTGGTCTTAATATTTATTTCCACCCTATTCATTAGCCAGATTTATATAGTTATCGCCATAGTTGTCATCGCTGGAATTGCCATTGTATTTGCAGACAAAACGTTTAAAAGAATTGCCAGTATCGTGATTATCATGCTATTTACCATCGGCGTAACCTTTAGTGTGGATTACTTCCAGTCAAATGTACTTAAACCCCATCATCAGAAAAGACTTCGGGTTCTGATCAATCCTGATTCAGATCCCCTTGGTGATGGCTGGAATGTAACCCAATCAAAAATTGCCATAGGCTCAGGTCAGTTTTTTGGGAAGGGCTTCCTAAACGGAACACAGACAAAATTTGATTTTGTGCCTGAACAATCAACAGATTTTATTTTCTGTACCCTGGGTGAAGAACACGGTTATATTGGAACTTCACTGGTTATCATTTTGTTTATTTTCCTAATTCTAAGGATCTTTTTTATTGCAGAACGGCAGAAATCAAGATTTGCTCAGACTTATGGATATGCGGTTGGCTCAATTATATTTTTTCATTTTATGATCAATATCGGTATGACGATAGGGCTGTTTCCTGTCATTGGAATACCTTTGCCATTCTTCAGCTATGGAGGATCCTCATTATGGGCCTTTTCAATATTATTGTTTATACTATTGAAACTCGATGCCCACAGGATGCAGATCTTTGTACGTTAATCCGGAAATTTTTTGCTTACTACAGAGAGGAATTCCGTTACTGAATCGTCCTCATTATTCCACTGGCCATTGTCCAGGAATTTTTCATTCAGGTAAGAATTGGCTTCTTCAATGCTGCTGCAATTGTCAAGATATTCAATAACCTCGGAGAACAATTCATCATTTTCACTGAAGAGTTCCCGAACAAACCTGAATCTTTGTTGAATGGATATGTTCTTTTTAATACTGTCAATTTTTTGTTTCTGATGAAAGTCAAGGACAGTGCTGGCGGGTTCTTTCTTCAGTTCATCCACCAGCGTGGCTTTCTTTTGAAAGTACTTTTCATGAATTGGAACTTTTTCCTCTCCCGGGTTTGAACCTGGATTCATTCCTGAATCTGCTTTTGGATCTGTATCGTCCTCCTCTGTATCAGGGACATTCTCAACCTCCGCATATACTTTCTTGAGATCGAACTGGATTTCATTAGAAAATAGACTGATATACTCATCAGGTTCCTCAGGTGAAAAATTTATTTCCTCACAAACCTCATCAAAATACTCCTTTGCTTCTTTGATCTGCATATTATCAACGCCCGTCATTTCGATCTTTTGAACATAAGCGTTGTAGAGTTCACTGTTGATTTTTATGAATTTTTTTCTTTTTTCCAGTTCGGCAAGGCTTACGGGAGTACCTATATTCAATAATTCGTTTCTAAAGAAATCATAGGGTGAGAAGATCAGTATAAGTACGTCAGTGACGGCCATTTTTAATAATGGTTTTAATACTTTCTGCTCAATAGAAATGTTTTTCGAAAGCACATTCATAAAATCCTGTAAAGCATTCCGTACTTCATGGCTGTTATAATCGAAAAATGGACTTCGCAATTTTTTTGCTTCCATCTCCCATTTGACCATTATATTTTTGACAATAAATAGATTGATTTGTCGGAATTCAGTGATAGACAAAATATTTTCTCCATCAATTATCGAATTTTCAGAAAAATATCTATCCACAATCCTGTTGGTATATGCTTCGGCATAGGAATTTATATAATCATGATTAATAGCGGTTTCCATATCAATACTTTAGCATTATAACTAACTTTATAAAAAAACGAAATTTTATTTGATATATGTATAATCGATGTGCTTTATTCGTATAATGTGAATAATATATCGGTTATAAGTTAGAATTGCAATTCTGTATAACAGAATTTGTTGTCTCCATAGAATTATAATAAATGTTTGTTGAACCTAACTTAGGTAGTAAGAATAAAGGCCCTTTACAAAATACCGGATGGGTAGAAGTAATCACCGGAGCTATGTTTTCCGGAAAGACGGAAGAATTGATCCGCAGATTGAACAGGGCCATCATTGCGAGACAGAAAGTAGAGATCTTTAAACCTGTGATTGATAAGCGCTACCACGATGCTTACGTGGTATCGCATAATGAAACCCAGATCAGATCCACTCCCGTGAATTTTTCTCAGGATATATTATTACTAGCAGGCAATTCGGATGTTGTTGGAATAGATGAAGCCCAGTTCTTTGATCATCATCTGACAGAAGTAGTTACTAAACTGGCAGACCAGGGTAAACGGCTTATAATTGCCGGGCTTGACATGGATTACTTAGGCAAGCCTTTTGGACCGATGCCAGCATTAATGGCTATAGCTGAATTTGTTACAAAAGTGCATCCCATATGCATAAGATGCGGAGCCATTGCTGTTTATTCACACAGGTTAACGAAAGATAAAGATACCGTTGTGGTTGGCGAAAAGGATGTTTATGAACCTCTTTGCCGCACATGTTACAATGATTCGGAAAAGCATTCCAAATAGTTCTTTTATCGGGGTTTAACGGATGAAGCACAAAACGAAAGGTATAGTATTCAACTTTGTTAAGTTCAGGGAATCATCTGTGATAGCCAGGATCTATACGGCTCAGTTCGGACTGAAAAATTATATTGTAAATAACGTACGATCCAGCAAACCCAGATATCCTGTTTCTTATTTCCAACCAATGACGCTTCTGGACATGGTCGTTTACAATAAAAACCACGCAGATATAAACAGGATAGCAGAGATTAAATGCTGGCACCCTTACAAATCAATTCCTTACAATGTTATAAAATCTTCTGTCGCATTATTTATCACGGAAATTTTATATAAAACTTTAAGAGAGGAAGAAGCCAATCCTGAATTGTATAATTTCTTGGAGGAATCCCTGTTGTTTTTTGATAATATGGAGGAACTTTCTATGAATTTTCATCTTCAGTTCCTGTTCAAGTATGCCAGATATCAGGGCATTGAACCCATAAAGATCTCGGACATGGTTCATGAGATCGAATCAAATAATTATCTTGTTTCCCTGCCTGAAAGTGACTTTAGAAAAATTGATCAATTGATAGAGGCTCCCTATGATTCGACTATTACACTTTCAAATGAATTACGCCGCAAGATCCTTTCTATGATAATATTGTTCTATCAAATCCATTTTGAACATTTAAAAGAACTTAAATCCTATAAGGTGTTAATGGAAATTTTTAATTAATGATTGGGTTAAAAAATATGCCAGACTAGAAAAATTCGAAATAATAATTTCAAAATGGTTTAAAAACAGAATTTCTTCAGAATTAATGATGAAATTTAGGTAAATATTTTTTCAAATGAATAAAATTCTAAAGACGATCCTATTTTTAATAATAACCATTGTTATTATAGGACTGATCCTGTATCCGAAATTAAAGCCTGAGGAAAAAGGGCCTCAATTACCAGCTTCACAGGAGAGATCCCTGGTTCCGGTAGAAGCCAAAATAATTAATCCCAAACGTATTGAAAATGTCATAAAAGTTACCGGGGCCATCATAGCCAATGAATCTGTATCTCTAAAGACTGAAATCTCAGGTAAGATAGAAAAGATCTACTTCCAGGAAGGTCAACGCGTAAAAAAGGGAAGCATTCTACTCAATATTAACGATGACGAAATCGTTGCACAACTTGAACGGTTGAAGTACACTCAGCAATTGAATGAGGATATGGAATATCGTATGCGACAACTGTTAGAAAAGGAGGCCATAAGCAGGGAAGAATATGACATAGCATTGACCACTTTAAATACCACACTCAGCGATATAAAGGAGCGGGAAGCACGCATCGCAAAGCATAAATTATACGCGCCTTTTGACGGTATCATAGGCCTAAGGCAGGTTAGCGAAGGCAGTTATATAACCCCCTCAGATCTTGTAGCCAATATTTACAATATCAATCCGATCAAAATAGAATTTTCCGTTCCGGGTAAATACAGCCCTTTGGTGAATAAAGGCGATTCTATCAATTTCAAAGTTGAGTCTTCGCAGAATGCTTTTACTGGGATAATATATGCTGTGGAACCCAGAATTGATCCGCGTACAAGGACATTACAGATTCGGGCAATATGCGATAATGATGAAGAAGTATTGATTCCCGGACAATTCGCAAATATAGATTATATTTTGAACGTATTGACTGATGCATTAATGGTACCCTCTGAATCAGTAATCCCGGAATTGAATAGCCATAAAATATATACCTATAAAAATGGCATGGTCAACCAGGAAATTGTAAACATTGGAATACGGACGGAAAATGATGTACAAATCACCAGTGGAATAATGCCCGGTGATACTGTTATTACAACCGGCATTTTGCAGGTCAGGCAGGGTATGCCTGTTGATATCACGTATGTTAATTGATTCGAATATATGGCTAGTCTTTCCAGTATAAGTATTAACAGGCCGGTATTGGCCATCGTACTTTCACTAACGATCCTAATATTCGGGATCATTGGATTCTTTTTCATTGGAATCCGGGAATATCCCAGTGTTGACCCACCCATCATTACGGTTTCGACTTCATATGTTGGAGCTAACGCAGAAGTTATAGAAACCCAGATAACTGAACCCCTTGAAGAATCCATCAACGGAATAGAAGGGATTAAAAGTCTTTCTTCATCGAGCAGGGATGGAAGAAGTTCTATCACAGTAGAATTCGGTTTGGAATCGAATCTTGAAGCCGCTGCCAACGATGTGCGTGACCGGGTTTCACGGGCTATGCGTCAATTGCCGCCCGATGCTGATCCACCAATTGTAACAAAGGCGGATGCAGATACAAGTCCGATCATCATGCTAATGATATCCAGTGAACGAAGGAATTTAATGGAACTATCTGATATTGCCAATAATGTTTTCAAGGAAAGATTTCAAACCATTCCCGGAGTGAGCCAGGTAATGGTATGGGGGGAAAGAAAGTATTCAATTCGTTTATGGATGGATCCAGAGAAACTTGCCGCTTATGAACTTACTCCGTTGGATATTCTCACGGCTGTTAATGCACAAAACCTGGAGTTACCCACAGGAACACTGGAAGGTAACAGCATGGAATTAACTATCCGGACCTTAGGTCGTTTGTCTACACCGGAAGAATTCAATGAATTGATCGTAAAAGAAGAGGGGGATGTCATAGTGAAATTCAGGGATATTGGCCAGGCTGAATTTTATCCTGAAAATGATCGGTCTATATTAAGAAGCAATGGCATTCCAATGGTGCTTAATGCAATTGTTCCGCAACCCGGTTCCAATAACCTCGATATAGCTGAAGAATTTTATAAACGCCTGGAATCTATTAATAAAGAACTGCCGGAAGATATTCACACGACTTTGGGATTTGACAGCACAGAATACATACGAGATTCAATAGCAGAGGTTCAGCAGACGATCTATCTTGCTTTTTCCCTGGTAGTGTTAATTATTTTCCTCTTTTTGAGGGATTGGCGCACTACACTGATACCTGTAATTACTATTCCAATATCCTTGATAGGGACCTTTTTTGTGATGTATATCGCCGGATTTTCTATCAATGTACTGACCATGCTGGGTATTGTACTTGCCATTGGCCTGGTAGTGGATGATGCGATTGTTGTACTTGAAAATATTTACACTAAGATAGAAAGTGGGGAACCCCCAATTCAGGCCGCCATGCAAGGTGCAAAAGAGATATTTTTTGCAGTAGTGTCTACTACGATAGCTTTAGCATCAGTTTTCTTACCGGTTATATTTTTACAGGGCCTCACAGGTCGTTTATTCCGGGAATTTGGGATAGTGGTGTCATTTGCCGTGATCATTTCTTCCTTTGTGGCCCTGTCACTCACGCCTATGTTATCTTCCAGAATATTGAAAAGACGAAAGGAACATAATATTTTTTATAATCTTACAGAACCATTTTTCCAATGGTTGAACGGTCAATATACGAGTATTCTGGAAAGCTTTATGCGTAAAAAATGGCTGGCATTTATTATAGTCATCGGTGCTGGTATAGGGATCTATTTTTTAATGAAAGTGATACCTAATGAGTTATCTCCCATGGAAGACCGGGCAACTTTTAGAGTTATGGCTACAGGACCTGAGGGAGCCTCATTTGAATATATGGATGTATTTGTTGAAAAGGCACTCGATGTAATACAGGGAGATGTACCTGAAATGGAAACCCTTGTTACCATTACCTCACCGGGATTTGGTGGGGCCTCCTCCAATTCTGCCATGATGATTGCTAAATTATTGGATTCGGATGAGCGTCAGCGATCACAAACTGAAATTGTAAATCAATTGCGTCCCAAGGTAAATAGGATCACCATGGCGCGTGCATTTATTGCCGAACCCCAATCCATTGGTTCCAGAAGATCAGGGCTTCCGGTCCAGTATGTTATCCAGGCACCTACCCTGGACAAGTTAAAAGAAATACTCCCTGAGTTTTTGAACACAGCCAGTCAGGACCCGGCCTTTGAGTTTGTGGATGTAAATCTGAAATTCACCAAGCCAGAGGTTAAAATTGAGATCAACCGGGAGAAAGCCAGAAGTCTTGGCGTTTCAGTCCGGGATGTGGCCCAGACCCTCCAATTGGGATTAAGTGGTCAGCGGTTTGGCTATTTTGTTATGAATGGCAAGCAATATTACGTGATCGGCCAGGTTAAAAAAGAAAATCGAAACGATCCTCTGGATTTAAGATCTCTTTATGTGAGAAGCAATAGTGGCAACCTTATACAATTGGATAATCTGATTACCATAGAGGAACAATCATCACCTCCTCAACTCTATCGGTATAATCGTTTTGTTTCCGCCACCATCTCTGCCAACCTGGCGGGGAAAACCAAACTGGGAGATGGTCTTGCTGCCATGGACCGTGTGGCTGCAGAAGTGCTGGATGATACCTATTCGACAGCTTTGGCCGGTCAATCAAAGGAATTCGAGGAAAGTTCAGGTAATCTGTATTTCGCCTTTGCCTTCGCGCTTATTCTTATCTATCTCGTATTATCCGCTCAGTTTGAGAGTTTCAGGGATCCTCTGATCATTATGTTCACTGTTCCACTTGCCCTGGCAGGTACATTAATCTCATTATGGTATTTTGATCAGACCCTGAATATTTTCAGCCAGATAGGCATCATTATGTTGATCGGGCTTGTGTCAAAAAACGGGATCCTGATCGTAGAATTTGCCAATCAGCGAAAAGCAAAAGGTATGAGTATCTCTGATTCAATTATGGATGCCGCTAAGGCACGGTTCCGTCCAATCCTGATGACCAGTCTGTCAACAGTACTTGGAATTTTACCTATTGCCCTTGCACTGGGTGCTGGGTCAGAAAGCCGTGTGTCAATGGGGATTGCGGTGATTGGGGGATTGATTTTTTCAACGATACTTACCCTTTTCGTGATACCTGTTATCTACACGTATCTAACATCTAAAAAAGGAAGATTGTCCAGGTTATAGAAAATATTATGAAGAAAATGAAAAGACACCTCCTTATTCTATACCTGTTATTAATTATTGGCTGCCTGAAAACGCAAGCGCAAGACACATTAGAATTGTCTTCAGCCATAATGATCGGTATGGAGAATAATTTCAATATTAAAATATCTGAGGGCCAACAG
The DNA here is from genome assembly GCA_024644875.1 of Cyclobacteriaceae bacterium. GTDB lineage: Bacteria > Bacteroidota > Bacteroidia > Cytophagales > Cyclobacteriaceae > JAGTVG01. The sequence continues at coordinate 8,395 of JAHEGY010000063.1, read as the reverse complement.
CAGATCGCTACCAACAACAACACGGTGGGTAATGCAGGTTTCCTGCCTGTTCTTGATGCAACTGCCGCACAAAGGTACACCAATGAAAACACCTCACAAACCTTCATTAGTGGTGACGAACAGAACAGAGATGGGGCAAAATCGAATAATTTTTCCGCTAGTGCGGTCTTTAACTGGACACTCTTTGATGGTACTACCATGTTCCATACCAAGAATAGATTGGAGGAACTGGAAAAACAGGGAATTGAACTTACCAAATCAGTTATTCAAAATGTCGTAGCGCAAATTGCTGTCGAATTTTATACGGTTGCATTAGAACAGATCAGGCTTGAATTACTGGCTGAGAATATCGGGTTGTCAGAAGACCGGTTGGAGATCGCCAAAAACAAATATGAATTTGGGAAAGCTTCAAAAATGGAGTACCTCCAGGCCCAGGTGGATCTCAACCAGGATAAATCAAATTATATGATCCAACAAGAAAGACTGGCAGCTTCTAAAACAACACTAAATGAGCTGTTAGGCCGGGATGTAACCCTGGATTACTATGTGGTTTTTGATCCGGAGTTAAATACTAACCTGCAATATGAGGAATTAAATGCTGCCCTGGAGGAGAATAATCCTGTATTACTGGCTGCCGGATATGAATTAAATGCTTCAAAACTTGTGCAAAAAGAGTTGTTTGGAGACCGGATCCCTTCTATTGGTGTAAACGTTGGTTACAATTATGCGAAATCTGAAGCAGAGGCCGGGTTTCTGTTGAGCCGTCAGTCAAGCGGAGTTAACTATGGCGTTTCTGCCTCCTGGAATCTATTTGATGGATTTAACCTGAACCGTAGAATACAGAATGCAAAAATAAATGCGGAGAATTCAAAATTCAATTACGAAGCCATTAAGCTGAACCTTGAAAGGGAATTATATTCCGTATTTATCAGTTATGAGAACAATATCCAACTGCGTGAAATGGAACTGGTCAACAGAGAGGTTGCCAGGGAGAATAATGAAATTGCTATCGAACGGTATCAGGTAGGGGCTTCCTCACCTCTGGAATTAAGAGAAGCCCAGATCAACTTGCTGGAAGCCAACCTAAGGTTACTCAATGCAGCTTATTCTATTAAAACAGGGGAAATTGATTTGCTGTCGTTGGCAGGATTAATACTTGAATAAATAATTGGCTTGCATGGCCCGTGTTATATTTCCCGAATAGGTTATAGGGTCCAAAGAGGCTTACAATTTATCAATTGCCTTAACAGCCTTATGAATTTCATATTGACACAGCTTGTCCTGATGCATTCCTTTACAGGATCGACCTTCCGGATCATTCAGATAATATTTTTTAAGCACGGGCAAGGCTTTCTTGGATCTGATCTTTCCTAAAGTCCAGATAGCGAGGTGTGTGCGATCATGGTATGAATTCTCATCATCTTCTAAATAAAAGATCAGAGCTTCCACCCCCCTAGAATGGTATTTGTATTCAGCCAGTTCGATGTTGTTTCGTATATCCTGTTTAATCCAGAGAAAAAGTGATAGCAAACTAAGTGAACAGATTAAAAATACAATAGATACCCCTAAATAAATGAATCGTTTCAAGCTTGCTAAAAATTTAAATTTGAGAACAATCAGTACTCTTTTAAATATAATCCCTTAAAGGCCTGAATTAAATATGGGAAAGGTGTTTGTTTAGAATTACGTTATACATATGCCCGAACTGATCATAGCACCAGTTTTTGAATTCTTTCAAATCATGAGGGACAATCAGGTTAAGGGCCTTTATCAATTCTTTTTCAAATAACCTTCTATCGAAGCTGACTTTTTTCAGGATCAATTTAGCATATTCAAGCATAGCTTATTCTTTAAGGATAAAAAGAACTTAATTTGTATAACAGGCGAACGCACCTGCAGAAAATGGAATATTTAAAAATATACCCATCTAATAAAAATAATAAATTAATTTTGTAAATCCGTTTAAACTAAGGTTAATTATAAATGAAATTACTGTCAAGTATAAGACAAATTACCTCATTATTATGTACGGGATTTTTGCTAATTGGTTGGAATGCATTTTCACAACAGGTTTCCATTCAACTGGGTCCTGATCAGGTCGGATTTAACCAGGTATTTACGATAACAATTACAGTCGAAAATGATCAGCTGAAAAGTTATAACGGATTTCCTGATATTCCGGGATTTGCAAAGCGCGGTACATCTTCCTCATCTTCCACCAATATTGTCAATGGAAGGGTATCCTCACGGCAGAGTATTATCCAGAATTACATGCCAAAAGCTGAAGGAACTTACGTTATACAGCCTTTTACCATGGAAATTAATGGACAGACTGTTAACTCACCCGGAAAAACAGTGAAGGTAGGCCCCCCGGTACAACAGCAGACCAGGGATCCTTTTTCAATAGATCCCTTTGATGATTTTTTTAGCAATCGAAATGAACCTCAGGAGTTTGTGGATATTCAGGAAGATGCATTCCTGGCACTGACTATGGATAAAGATGAAGTATTTATTGGTGAAGGATTTACAATGATCCTTGCTTTTTATGTAGCTGACGATAATCGCGCCCCGCTTCAGTTCTATGAACCAGCCAAGCAATTATCAGAAATTCTAAAAGAGATCAAGCCTTCAAATTGCTGGGAGGAAAATTTCAATATAGATAACCTGAATGGTCAGCCAGTCACGATAAACAATAAAGGTTACAATCAATATAAAATATACCAGGCCACCTATTATCCCTTAAATCTGGATACAATCTCTTTTCCACAGGTACCGTTTAAAATGATCAAGTACAAAGTGGCTAAAAATCCCTCCTTCTTCGGACGAAGCCGGCAGGAAGATTTTAAAACCTATTATACTAAGCCGAAAATGATCCTTGTAAAGAACTTACCTCCTCATCCTTTAAGAGACGAAGTATCGGTTGGTAATTACAGGCTTAAAGAAGAGATCAGCTCGGAGAGGGTGAATACGGGAACGAGTTTCAACTATGCCTTCACCGTTTTTGGAGAAGGAAATATTTCAGCCATCAACAGGCCTTTTACTGAGACGAACAGGATAATGGAATTTTACCCTCCTAATATCAGGCAAAACGTCAATAGGGGCAACAACAGGGTAACAGGTAATAAAACTTTTAACTATTATATCATCCCGAATGAGCCAGGTGATTATGATCTAAGTGATTTTTTTGAATGGGTCTTTTTCAATCCGGAATCAGAAGATTACGATACCTTAAGATCTGAGATATCCGTGAATGTAACGGGTGAGAGCAAGCGTAATAATCAGATACTTTCGGAGGATATGGGATCTTTTTATGATCAAATAGAAATCGAAAGCAATCAACTGAAAGCCATGCATAAAGATGAATGGTTAAAAACTTTTGCTAACCTGTTTATTTTAATTATGTTAGGGGCCTCAATATACCTGGTATTTAAAAAATAATGTATGGGAAATACATTCGGTCAATTTTTTAAAATAACTACATTCGGTGAATCACATGGCCCAGCAATAGGTGTGGTTATTGACGGATGCCCTGCCGGATTGAAGATCGATGAGCAGCATATAATAGATGAATTAAAAAGGAGAAGACCCGGACAATCCAGGATTACCACACAGCGGCAGGAAAGTGACACACCCGAGATCCTATCCGGTATCTTTGACGGATATTCAACAGGTTCACCAATAGGCATTGTAATTAGAAATTCCGATCAGCGTAGTAAGGATTACAGCCATATTTCTGAGAAATTTCGTCCTTCGCATGCGGATTACACCTACCAGGCAAAATACGGATTGAGGGATTACCGGGGCGGCGGCAGAAGTTCAGCCAGGGAGACAGCAGCCCGCGTTGCAGCAGGATCTATTGCCAAACAGTTTCTCAGCGTCAAAGGGATCAATGTGCTGTCCTACGTATCCCAGGTTGGTCCTGTCAAGGTAGAAAAGAACTATAATAAACTGAACCTGGATAAGGTGGAAGAAAACATCGTGAGATGCCCGGATCCTGAAATAGCTGAGCAGATGATCGAATTTATCGATAGGACCAGAAAAAACCAGGATACGGTTGGAGGTATCATCACGGGTATAATAAAGGGTGTCCCGGCCGGGATCGGAGAACCGGTTTTTGATAAGCTGCATGCGGATCTTGGAAAGGCAATGTTAAGTATCAATGCGGTCAAAGGATTTGATATAGGAAGCGGTTTTGAAGGGATCAATATGTTTGGGAGTGATCATAATGATATTTTTTACAAAGAAGGGGAAGAAATCAAAACGAGGACAAATTATTCCGGAGGTGTCCAGGGAGGTATTTCAAACGGGCAGGATATTTATTTCAGAGTTGCATTCAAACCTGTTGCCACCATAATGAAAGACCAGGAAAGCATCGATATTCATGGGGATAAAACCACGGTAAAGGGAAAGGGAAGGCATGATCCATGTGTTGTTCCTAGAGCTGTTCCAATCGTTGAAGCGATGGCAGCTATCGTAGTTGCGGATCATATGTTGTTGAATGCCAGTGCCTCTATGTAAGAGATTTATGAAGAAATTACCATTACATAACAAAATTGTTATCGGCCTGGTCTTGGGCCTGGCCTTTGGTCTCATTAGTATTTTCAGCGGACTTCCGCCAGCCATTACCATCAATTATCTTAAACCTGTCGGGGTCATTTTCGTCAATGCCCTGAAAATGATTGCTGTACCGCTGATAATAGCTTCTTTGATTGTAGGTGTGGCCAATCTTGGGGATATTTCCAAGCTATCACGCATGGGATCTAAGACTATTGGGTTGTATATTGTAACCACAGCTATTGCCACGACCATTGGCCTTTTTGCTGTGAACCTGATCAAACCAGGACATGTGATCACCTCTGATACCAGGGAACAAATCCTTGAGATGTATTCCGGGCAGGCCGATGAGACCACCGGCAGGGCCGTAGAATTGAAAGAAAAAGGCCCTCTGGATCCATTGATAAAGATGGTCCCTGTTAATTTTTTTAACGCAGCTTCCAACAACAACAATATGCTTCAGGTTGTCTTCTTTTCCCTGATATTCGGTGTCGCGCTTCTCAAGGTGCCCAGGGAAAAGAGTAAAACGGTAGTCGCGTTTTTTGAAGGGGCCAATGAGGTTATTCTCACTATCATACATTTTATCATGGCCCTGGCACCTTACGGTGTGTTTGCCCTTATGGCGGCCCTGATCGTGGAACTGGCAGGAGACAATCCTTCCAAGGCTTTTGAGATCCTGTCGGCATTACTTGTTTATTCCATAACAGTATTGATCGGATTGCTGGCTATGATCCTTATTATATATCCTTCAATATTTAAAATATTCACCCGGGTTAAATATACAAGATTCTTCAAGGGAATCCGGGAGGCACAATTGCTGGCCTTCAGTACGAGTAGCAGTTCTGCCACCCTGCCGGTAACCATGGAATGCGTGGAAGAGAACCTGGGCGTTTCGGAGGAGGTTACCAGTTTTGTACTCCCACTGGGTGCTACAATAAATATGGATGGAACCAGTTTATACCAGAGTGTTGCTGCCGTCTTCATTGCACAGGCAATGGGTATTGAGCTTACCATTGGAAATCAACTGATGATCGTTCTGACAGCAACTCTTGCGTCCATCGGATCAGCTGGAGTCCCTGGAGCGGGTATGGTTATGCTGGTAATTGTACTGGAAGCCATCGGGATCCCGGCGGCTGGACTGGCCCTGATCATAGCGCCTGACCGAATACTGGATATGTGCCGCACTGTGGTGAATGTCAGTGGGGATGCCACCGTGGCCATGACTATTGCCAGTACAGAAGGTGAAAATTTAGGAGACCAAGGTCGAAACTAATTTTATCAATAACAGTTTAATAATTAGAAAACAGCATTATTATGACTAATATTTATCTGGAAGAAAGCCCTAATCCAAATTCGCTGAAATTTGTCGTGAATTACATGTTGGTCAATGAAGGAGACATCCATGATTATCCTGACCTGGCTTCAGCTACATCATCTCCTCTTGCTCAAGCACTTTTTAAATTCGAATATGTTAAACGGGTCTTCATCATGAATAATTTTGTTACCATCACTAAAGATGATAATGTTGAGTGGTATACAATTAAAGAAAGTCTTAAACATTTCATTCATAACTACCTTGAGAATAAAGAACCGATACTTTTAGAAAGTAATTCTTCTGAAGATAATTCCGAGGAAGAATCAGAGATCGGAATTAAAATACGAACTCTGCTGGATGAATATGTAAAACCTGCTGTCGAACAGGATGGAGGGGCTATTGAGTTTCATTCATTTGAAGATGGAGTTGTAAAGGTATTGCTGCAGGGATCTTGCAGCGGTTGCCCGTCATCTATGATCACGCTCAAATCAGGAATTGAGAACTTATTGAAATCCATGATCCCCGAAGTAACATCCGTTGAAGCTGAAGGCATTTAAGAAATAATTAATTTTTTTCGGTCATGCGTAATTTTTTAAAAGTACTCAAGTACATTTTTTTTGTTGTACTTGCACTCCTTGCGGCTATTGTAGTTGGATTAAATATTTACTACAGTGTAGCACTCAAATCAATTAATGAGAGGGAATATCCTGATCCTTCCAGTCTGTCATCCAACCTGGTTAAAGATGAGCTGGTAAATTATAAGATCAACCTTATCCCTTATCCGCATAAAGTAGAATTGATCCCAGGATTATTTCAGGTACCAGACCAATTGTCTTACGAGGCTCCTGAAGAAATAAAAGAGCAGGTCGAGGGGATTATGAATGAAATGTTTGATATGTCCATAATCTATAAAACCAATGGACTCATCAGGTTCATTCATAATTCTGATATAACTGAAGAAGGTTATCACCTTATGCTGAACTCAAACAAGGTTGATATCTTATATGGTGATGTTACAGGTGTTTATTACGGATTATTGACCCTCAAGCAATTGAATAAGATCTACGCTGGTCTTATCCCCAATATGATCATAGAGGATCATCCTGATCTGGGCATCCGGGGAGTAATGCTGGATATCAGCCGTGATAAGGTTCCGACATTAGAAACGCTTTATGGGATTGTTGATATTCTGGCTGACTTAAAATATAATCACCTGGAATTATATGTCGAGGGATTCTCTTTTGCATACCCCTCTTTCGAATCTTTGTGGAAGGGAAAAGAAACACCCATCACTGGAGAAGAGATCAGGGCCCTTGACAAGTATTGCAAGGAACGGTTTATTGACCTGGTGCCAAACCAGAATTCCCTGGGTCATATGTCAGCCTGGCTCGAAACTGACCAATATGCAGACCTGGCAGAATGTCCTGATGGATTCAATTTAACGCCATTTATAAAAATGAAAACCACACTTGATCCCTATGATCCGGGAAGCATACGGCTTGTGGAAGATATGACCAATGATATCATTCCCTATTTCAGTTCAGAATATTTCAATGCGAATCTGGATGAACCTTTTGAGCTGGGACATTGTAAAAGCAAGGATAAAGCAGAAGAAATAGGTGTTGGGAGGATCTATCTGGATTTTGCCAATAAGGTGCATGATATTATAAAGAGGCATAATAAGCGTATGATGATGTGGGGGGATGTTGTTTTGAAGCATCCGGAGATCGTTTCTGAAATTCCGGAAGATGTCATTCTATTGGACTGGGGATATGAAGCTGAGTATCCCTTTGGGAAGAATGGTTTAAGGTTCAGGGAAACCGGTCTTGATTATTTAGTCTGTCCCGGTACAAGCAGCTGGACCTCCATAGGGGGGCGTACTAACAATATGACGGGTAACATTCTTAATGCCGTTAAAAGTGGTGTGAAAAATGGTGCGATAGGCATGCTTCTTACCGATTGGGGAGATATGGGGCATTGGCAATACCTTCCTGTAAGTTATGCCGGATTTGTGGTGGGAGGTGGATTAAGCTGGAATGCTAAAAGTTATAATGAATCAATGGTGGAAAATTATCTTGATGCATTCGTTTACGAAGATAAAAATGAGGAAATGGGATCATTTACCCTTGATTTGGGAAGGTATAATCAATTTGAAGAAATTTTAGCACTTAATATGACCCTGATCAACCTGGGCTTCCAACTTGGCTTGATGGACAAGGTTTTGTATCAATCAATTCTGAACTCTTTTCCTTCCACGTTCGAACACCTGGCACCGGAAGGATTGGCATCCATTATTCATGACAGGTTCAAATTAAGACAACCTTTTCAATACAAGGAATTGATGAATTTTCTGGTTTTGCTGGAGCAGAAACTAGAAAGCGCAGATATTAGTGTAACAGAATCTGATCTAATACTGGATGAATATAAAAATGCTATTAGATTCATACGGGTTGGGGCTATGTTGAAAAATTATATTGGTACTGAACAAAGCATGTCACGTAATGAGAAGATCCAATATCTGGAAGG
>JAHEGY010000062.1 GCA_024644875.1 Cyclobacteriaceae bacterium | reverse complement strand
TTTCCATGTAAACGCTCTCGAAGGTATTTGCCTGATAATGCAATGCTATATCGAGATTTTCTTTTCCATAAATCTCAAACACATCAGATTCTGCATAGGAAGCATACGTTTTGAATTTTTCGCTAATACCCGGGACCTGTACTGATGCATCGCCACGCCGTCTGTAAGGATATTGTACGCCATCCTGTGTATATACGAATACAATGTCCTTTCTTCCATTGTTATCCAGGTCATGGTAATAAACTTCGATGGGTTCTTCTTCCGTGCCTGTGTATTTTGAGTTCAAACCAAAATTACCTGCAATAATATCCATGTCCCCATCTTCATCCATATCGCCGGACTTAATGCTGAACCACCAACCCTTCTTATCTTCCATACCCAGATCTGCAGTTACATTTTTCAGGGTTCCATCTATATTTTTAAAGAAAGTAACAGGCATCCATTCCCCCGCGAGCACGAGGTCAGTTAAACCATCCTGGTCATAATCCATCCATATAGCGTCATTCACCATACCTATCCCCCGCAATTCCGGGGCAATATCTGAAGTTTTATCTTCAAAGGCATTTCCAGTGTTGACCAGGATCACCGAAGATTCAGGGTCCGGATAAGACCATGGCATATGCCTTCCGGCAAGAAAGAGATCCATATCCCCATCATTGTCAAAATCATAAGGCCTTACTTTTGACCCACTGATATTAAGACGGGGTAACCAATCTTCTGCTTTTGTAAGTTTTCCCATTCCATCATTCAGATAAAGTCTGTCCTGGTAAAAAGAAGCCCTCGGCCTGAATTCATTCCCTCCACTGACTACATAAAGATCCATATTCCCATCATTATTGGCATCAAAAAAAGCAGCGCCCATATCTTCATGGATCTTGTCATTAAACAGGGCATCACTGTCAAGTATTTCAAAATGACCCGATTGATCCTGGACAAATAATTGTCCGCTCGATCCGGCGGCTCCTCCAACAAACACATCAAGGCGCTCATCACCATTGATATCTCCGGCAGTTATGCAGGGGCCCAGTTCAGACATTTTATAGGGCAACAGAAACTGCCTGGTAAAATCATCAAACTTATTCTCCTTATGGTCATATATCAAACCTGTCTCTTCTGTTACATTTTTAAAAATGGTATTATCCTGAACAGGCGGATCAGTGTCGGCTGGTTTTGATTTACTGTAAAATACTTTTATTTCACGATCAGTCTTCACGTTTTTTTCAATATTGACATTGCCGTCAGGCCATTTTACAATGAGGCGATCTGCTTTCGTGATATTACCCATTCCAAAATGTGCAACCATTTCGCTTGCGGAATACATGCCCCTAACATTGGTTATTTCAAAAAACTGAATATCCTCTCCTTTTTCGACCCATATTTTTGTGCCAAGGAATGATATTCCTTCCGCATCCGCAACAGGAACAATACGGAGAAAGTGGTTGTCGTTCAGATCATTGGTATTATTACGATATACTGAAGCTGTATCATTGATATTATTGATCACAATATCCAGGTCCCCATCATTGTCCAGGTCAGCATAAGCCGCACCATTTGAAAAAAGCTTTTGTTCGAACCCCCATTCTTCCGTGACTTTTGAGAAGGTCAGGTCCCTGTTGTTTTTGTAGGCATAATTAAGAAGTTTTACTGAAGGTGAGATGTCCAATGCTTTCTGCATATCCAGTACATCCCATACACTTAGGTCATCCTGATTTGGATTTTTTTTCAAATACTCGAATATAGCTGTTTCCACCACCCTGGGAAATTCCACTGCAGCATCGTTATCCCTGATATCCCTCATCAATCCATTCGCAATAAAAATATCTTTCCATCCATCATTATCCATGTCAATAAATAAATTGGTCCAGCTCCAGTCGGTGGCACCAATACCTGCTAACTGAGATATCTCACTATAATATCCATCTCCACGGTTTAGAAATAAGGTATTTGTAAAATACTGGTGGTGGCCTCCTTCATTGACGACTTCCCAGAAAGGTTCTGTTTTCATACCGCCCATATTCCGGTGTCGCCTGTAATGGTCTTCAGGCTCCATATCCAAAACCATTATGTCCAGCAATCCGTCATTATTAAAATCACCGGCATCGATACCCATACTGCTGAAAGTAATATGACGAACCATTTCATCCGTTTTGTCAGTAAAAGTGCCGTCACCGTTATTGATATAGATAAAATCACCAGCCCAGTAATCATTGGCTAACCAAAGATCTGTCCAGCCGTCATTGTTAAAATCACTGGATGAAACACTGTTAGGGAAACCGGGTTTATATAATCCGGCTTTCTTTGTTACATCAACAAAGGTTTCTCCCTGGTTTTCATAAAGGGTAGGAGAATACTCTTCCAGCAGCAATTTTTTAAGGTAAAACTGGGAATATACTCCCGGATTAGGAGGTTGGTTACATACAAAAAGATCAAGGTCTCCGTCTTTATCGTAATCCAGGAATGTAGCATGCCTGGTTCTCTGGTTTCCTCCCACTCCATATTCTTCAGCGCTTTCCTTAAATGTATTATCCCCATTGTTTATATACAGTTTATTCCCCCACAGTTCAGGTTTCTCATCATACAGTTCCCGGGTAACATAGATATCCTGGAACCCGTCATTATTTACATCCCCGAATACAATTCCCGAAGACCAGCCCCCGTTATTCTCAATTCCGGCTTTTTCAGTTATATCTTCAAAGGTAAAATTGCCCTTGTTGAGATATAGGCGGTCGCCTACCAGGTTTCCTGTAAAATAAATATCGGGAAGGTCATCATTATTGATATCACAGATACCAACACCCCCTCCGCCATAGTAGTTGGAATATAGTAAAATGCTATGTTCCTCTTTGTCAAACAGCTCATTATTGAAGTATATATTCGTTAATTCAGGATCCAGAAGGGTAAATAGTTTCTCTGCCTTTTGTGATTTTAGGGTATTTTGACCGGGAGGCGTTTCAGCCATAAGTATAGCCGGCAATATTCCCATCAGAATTAAGATGATCATATTTTGGAATATCCTTTCTCTCATCCGGAAAATACACGTCTGTATTTTATTCCCCGTAATTCCGTATTTCATTTCTAAATGCCTCATTTCCTACTTCGCGGGTATTATATGCATTAAAATACTCCAAAAAATCATCAGATAAAAGACTTGTACTTTTCTTTGAATACGGATAGGATGTCATGCCATGATAGGGATAGGGGCCGGCCTTGTTCCCTTCGGCGGTATTCAGGTCTCCATCCTTTACCCAGCCGACGCTATAAATAATATAGTCTCGTTTCCATCCCGGAGGTACTTCAGGCAAATCCCCTGCATTAAAGGAAAGGGATAATTCATCTCCGGCATTCATAACCACATAATGACTCTCCGCAGCTTCAAGCAGTGATTTAACATCCCCATATTTTGTATATTTTCCGGATAGATCACGCCATTTGGGCTTTTTCGTAACCCGGGAATAATCAAACCAGAAAGGTCCGTACCTGCCCCCTTTACGATAGGTAGCTGAAAAGCCACGGTAATGCAGATCTGCCTGCTCAATACTCATTGAATTAGATACCGTTTCAACATTAACCGATTCATTTGAATAAAAGATATGATCCCAGTATATTTCCATATTGGTCCGGATGCGGATCTTTGAATTGGAAGGATCAGGAAGCTTACCGCTTAGATCAACCACCAGTGTTTTATCCTTTCCGGATGGAAAACCTATATCCTCTATTATGGTTATCCATTCTCCTTTGCTGTTGATTGCCTGCAAGAAAGGGGGTTTTATCGTATAGGACGTGTTTTGAGATAGTGCCACATTTATACTGGCATCTGTCGGGAAGATCCATCCATTTAAAAACAGATAGAGGTTTTTCCGGGGATCTGTTTCTCCTAAGTCCAGGACCAGGTCATGCATTTCTGTAAGACCCTGAAATCTATCCCTCTTAAAATTTGTGATGTATCTGTTGTCCTTCCTTTGAACCAGTGACAATTGATCCATTCCATATCCATCTTTAATAGAGAAAGGCACTTTCTTATCTTTAACCTGATATATATTCAGGCCTTCAAATGGCGGTCCTTTAAATCTCTCATTTACGTACACATCAATATCCTGTGGATGGTCAATTGCCAGGATATCCAGATGATCAAAGTATATGGCTTCCCAGAGTTCGGCCGTGATCTGTATATGATACTTATGGTCTTTTATCTGAAGGGCTTCTCCGGGAATCTTAAGATGTTCTTGTGAAGCATCAGGAAAAGCATAGGTTTTATTACCACCCATAATACCCAATGGCATCCCCAGGGCACTTCTCCACATCATATCTTTATGAAATTCAAATTTCTCCCCATCCCAAACATAAAGAAATGGACAGGATCCCTTTAATTCCTGTTCCTCGATAAGATCCTGATCGCTTCCGGGAGAAAAAATATTCTGAGGTACCCCATTGGTCCATAAAATACGGACTACATCCACTTTCTCACGATTGCCCAGCCCGAAATGAATATTGGGTTCCGTAACTGTTTTCATCTGGTAGAGTTCACCGGCCCTTACTTCTATTTTAGCACCTATCCCATAATGATTGTTTTTACCGCTTCCAGTCCGTATACCTACCAGCTGCACCCTCAGGTGGTGGTTGGCATTACCTCCATCATTCCTTAATAAACGGATCCCGTAATTCTTTCCGGAGATCAGGATATCCAGGTCACCGTCTTCATTATAATCGGTAACAACTGCCTGATGGCCTTCAAGGAGATCATCCGGCAATACAAAAGATGCATCAGTAAAGTCACCCGAACCACTATTATGAAACATGAATACCCCCTTGCCGGAATCAGAAGAATGTTCTCCTACAAAAAGGATATCAAGTAATCCGTCGTTGTCGAAATCAAACATCAAAGCATCATGGCCATTTACATTTTCCAAGCTTTTGAAGATATCATCGGATGTATCATCTTTGATGAAGGATCCATCCTGCCCGTTCTTAAAAAGTGCCGGGATTTTGTTTTCCCTAATAAAGAAGAGATCTTCAAAACCATCGTTATCATAATCTCCGGATGCCAATCCAAGTACCTTACCGGTATCTGTAAGGCCACTATTAGCGGTTTGGTTTGAAAAATTGCCATCTCTTAAATTGAGATACAATTGAGGCAGGCCATTTTCCTTAATTAAAACCAGGTCAACATCACCATCATCATCATAATCTCCGAAAACCGCATCCAGGCAACCTGCAACAGGATCTCCCAATGCTGAATCCCCGGTTTTATCCGAAAAAGTTCCGTCACCATTATTTTGAAAGATATGTGTACTGTTCTGGTTGCCCAGGAACAGGTCCAGGTCACCTTCCTGGTCCATATCAAAAAACAGGACCAGGTTACCTTTTTCTTCAAGGTTCACTCCAGCTTCGTTGGCTATCTCTTCAAATTCTTCCTCATTTACATTCTCATATAATAAATTAGGTCCTTGTTTTGCAATATACAGATCTAGAAATCCATCGTTGTTATAATCTGAAAATATAGCATCCTGCTCCACGCCATCATGAACAAGGCCAGCCTTCCCGGCAATATCCTTAAACCGGCCCATTTCATTCTTCAATAAAAAATGAGAAAACTGTCTCGTTTCCTGGTTATATCCCGAAACATAAATATCCTGGTCTCCATCCCTGTCCATATCGCCACTGGCAATGCGTGTTAAAATTGCTTCATCCTCATATTCTATGGATTCTAAGTTGTTAGCCATATCCAAACCAGCTGAGGTAGTAACATCAGTAAATCGGATAACATCAATAAGGGATTCTCCTTCCATGAGGAAACCCGGGGTGACTTCACTGAAAGAGATCACCGGTACACCTACCTGTGAGGCGGTGGTGCCTTTCAGCTCCTGGATATCGGTCTGATATGCATTGCTAAGCTTTATCATATTGTGAAAGATGCGCACTGAAGTCAGGGCTTCCACAAGACTGTCAGTCCTGATGCGAGTCAGGGCTTGCTGAAAATAAAGATCAGCTTCATCGGGGAATACCGGTGATATCCTTTCAATTTCTTCCAGGTTTTTAAGTGCGCCATCCCCATCCTCCTTTTTGATCAATACTTCTGTGAGATAAATTCTGGCTACCAAGTTAGTGGGTGAGGTATCCACGATCTTTTGCAGATATTTTTCCCACTGGTTCACAGAATATTCATCAGACTGGTTCTGATAGGATTCAGCCAGACTGTATAATGATTGGACATGTTCCGGATCTATTTCAATGGTTTTTTCAAGTTCTTCCCGGGAGGCCTCCTCTTTGTCCAATAGATCATACACTTTTGCAAGGTTGAGCCGTATATCAGGATCATCGGGATTTATTTCCACAGCTTTTTTTAGCTGCTCTTCAGATTGCTCATATTTACCCATCCGCATATATACTATTCCCAGGTTAGCATATCCCAGGGCTTCTTCCGGTGCCAGCTCGATAAGTTTCAGAAATTCAGTTTCTGCCTCTTCCAGTCGGTTATCCTCAAGATAAGCCAGGCCAAGCGTCCTGCTGCTTATTATTGATTTGGATCGTTCCACTTCAGCACTATCATAGGTTGAGTCCAAAGTCGTTTCATCGGATTTAGACTTGTTCTTCTGGCGATCACATCCCGTAGTTAATAACTGATTAATGATCAAAGCCAATATCAATATCTTCCCAGGTAATCTTTTCATCATATGCTTGTAAAGACTATAAAAATAAAATTAAAAATTCTATTGTGCCGGATTAACGGACATTAATATTTCCGGTTCAGACAATATGAAGGAAGTGAAATTAAAAATGCTCAGTTCAAATGAATGGAGGAACCCGCATCCCTTTATTATCGATAAGGTACATACTGAATCAGAGATCGGGGAATTTATTCTGTTATATTATCGATAAAGCTCCCGAGTAATCAAAGAAAAGTGAATTTCTAATACTATTTGTTTAATAATCTATCTGCTGCCAGAACACAAAATATATAGGATCCTGCTCCGGGCATCACATACTCTGATTGCTGCCACAGGTATGGTGTATCTTCCTTCAATTCCGGAAAATCAGGACGAATAAAAGAGGTACCTGATACCATACCACCTGGAATATAATTCCTCCAATCCCGGTAAACCCCAAAGGCTACAGTAACAGAATGGGCTCCAACGCCGGATACCAAAGAAATATTTGAACCCGGATGGCAACCGAGCACATAGTTAACAACCCTGAACACAAGTTCCTGATCAAACATCTCTGGATATACTTCAACCAGAAAATAATGTTCCAGTGCAAACTGTTGAATTTTCCATCCTACACCCCAGATTGCCGGATCCCATGGCACTCCGAATGGATTGGTATTCAGGATAGAATCTAACCGGATGCTGTAATTCCCGAGGGCTTCCATAAAGTCAGTATTGAATTTATCATCCTTGATCTGGTCCTTTACCCGGGCAATCCCCCAGGCAGCACGACCTATATTCTCCTTGATATCCGGAAGTAAATCAATAAGTCTGTCATGATATTTTTCATCCTTAGTGGTATACAACAACTCGACAGTAGCAAGAATCTCCTCCAGTTTTGTATTTCTTGGCACATAAGCATTGGGTTGAATAACAGGTTCATTAGCCTGTTCATAATCCCAGGTTTTTATGGCCGTTTCCAGACATTCAATAGCCAGCTTTTCATCATATCCCTGTAATATCCTGCTTGAGGATGCAAGCGCAGCGGCCACCTTATACTCCAATCCTGTATCCCGGTTCGTGAATACCCAGCGATCATCTGGCTTTCCGGAATGCGTTAAAGTCTTCTGATCTTCGTTTAGTCCGGAATCATAAAATAACTGATCAGTTTGCGAGGCCCAATCCCCGGTTTTATTCCGGCCTTCACGGTTTGCAATTATTCCAGCAAAGCTATGTCCAGCTACTCTATATCCCGATAATAGGTTTATTGCCCCATGCTTCACCTGCTGTACCATATCCGGAACGCCATCAGGTCTCCGCATAATCACCAATTTATCTTCATAATTTACAGATGTCTGATCAGGGAATTCACTGGCTATCTCATTTGACAATGACAGGTATTGAGTTGTTGCTGCCTGGGAACCTGCCGCCAGGTCATCATCACCGGCATCATGCCATCCTCCCTGGTTAAGCATTGGCACTGTATTCATTGGTAAATAATCTGTTTCAGCATTTTCATGTTGTCTGTAACTATCCACATGTTCAATGGCCAAGGGCGCTTGTAAGGCATCATCCAGGTGGCATGCACCATGCCAGATCGCTGCTCTATCCCTTACTTCCAGATGACACATCTGAATTGGGAAATATGCTTCTAAAGTAGGTTGCCAGACATCCTTTTTGTAAATATTCTTATTAATTCTAAATGAATTTGATGATTGTGTGCCGTATCGAACTACATAAATCCCCGGGGCTATAGTTTCAGTAAAATCAAATATTCTATACTCATAACATAAAAATTGTCCCCATTTTTTAGGAACTTCAGACTTTATCAGCAACATCCCATTTTCAGGATCAACTTTATAGAGGCTTGCTTCTGACAATCTATCTGTCGATCGGTCTAATTCTATTATGGCTTTTTTTTCCTGATCCGGATGATATCCAACCTGTGATAAGGCGATCATGGGATCTCTTTCCCAGCCTGGGATCAAATTTGGTTTGATTAACCATTCAATAGCATTTGAAGTTACCCCTGAAGGAATATTTGACCTGACCGATAACCAGCCCCTTCCGGAAAAATTTCGCTCATCAACCAGGGTTAATTCATCACTTAAAGATTCGATGATTACTTTTCGAAAAGGATCTTCACCGGCAAGCATCAGTTTTCTACCCTGTCCTAAAGGTTCAGGGCTGATATTTCCACTTTCATTCCTTATCATTGGACCATTACCCTGTAAGGGAATATTACCATGATCATTTCCGATATGGAATGATTTCCCATAAAAGGCAGGGGGATAAAATTCAAGCGTAAAATTCAATTTATCCGCCCATTCAGAGGGTATAGGTTTTTCAAGATTCACAGACAAGCGAATGCCATTTCCTTCTGCTTTAATATCGATTGAATATTTAAAATCAAGATCCTGGTAATATACAGTAGATGTAATTTCCTTTTTCTCTTGATCTATTTGCCGTTCTGCTTTCTCAGGTTGTTCCAATTGTTGTCCGGTTCCCGATTCGAGTCGTATAAATCCATTAGTAGCGATTCTCTCACCATGATGAATAAGTTCTATACCACCTTGTTTGCCTACTGGGTAAAAATTGTGAAAAGATAAAATAGAAAGGCCAGATGTTTCAAGATATTCGTATTCATTGATAACCCAACTTTTCTCAGTACTTTCACGGGAACAGCTTACCGCCAACAACAGTCCGGGGATAAGAAAAATAATAATAAGTTTTTTCATGATTATACGTTTTTATTGATCCCTCTGTAAAAGGTCCTCAAGACGGAAAGATTTGGCGATGAGCTTATTCTCCCTTCTCAAAGTCAATGTTACCTTTTTCCCAGCTTTATGATTAAAGATCTTATAGATATCGCCAAGAGTTAATTTTTCATTATCAAGTCCATTTATTGAAACTATGATATCATTTACCCTGACGTCAGCTTTTGCAGCCGGACTATCTTTCATTATTTCTGAAATTCTGTAAAAATCCAGATCCTCCCCATCGGCTATAACAGTTAAACCACTCATATTGTAGCCAAAGTCCTTTCTATACGAGGAAGGATTTTTTTTCAGATAGATCTTTTTATTAAAATAGTCAAATATCACTTTGAACCTCGATAACAATTCCCCACCAATAGTTCCATTTCTATAAACCAATCCTATAGTATCAGGATATGATTCAGGATTCGGGAAGGAAGTAATAACATCTTCAAATTCAAATTTATTGATTTCAATGCCATCGACCATGCTTATTTTTCCTGAAATCGGGCCTCCTAATCCTACTCCTATACGGGCTTCAAAATTAGGGTCTGGTATGGATATGTTATCATGAGAATCCTGGTTTAACATTAATGCATGACTGGCACCTGAATCCACCATTAACTTGGCATAAACCATGGAGGTATCCGTAACTTGCACCTTGGAAAAAATATATGGTTTTGTATCCTCTATTGACAAAGGTATCTCTGCATATTTTCTGGGTGGTTTGAAATACTGGGGTTCATATAAAGTCATAAGCTTCCGGCTATAATCGAACCCAACGATAAAGCGATTAAATAAATCATAGCCAAGCATCCCATGGACTTCTGTTCCAAGGTGATTCCTTAAATTCAGGTAATCCTTTTCAAGAACAAGAATGGATTGATCACTACCGATCGCCCCTTCCAATACAACGTCCACATTATTGATCACATATGCTTCCAGAATGATATAATCCCCGGGGCCATTCACTGTTATCTTTCGGCTATAGGGCAATCTTAAAATATCTGTGATCAACTTTTCGGTAATTATCGTTGACCGTACCCCTGTATCCACTACAAAGCTCAATGGTACCACCCCATTAAGCTTAATTGGT
The DNA here is from genome assembly GCA_024644875.1 of Cyclobacteriaceae bacterium. Classification (GTDB taxonomy): domain Bacteria; phylum Bacteroidota; class Bacteroidia; order Cytophagales; family Cyclobacteriaceae; genus JAGTVG01. The sequence goes on along the minus strand of JAHEGY010000062.1, from coordinate 15,471 downwards.
ATAACCACAAGATTGTTGTATATCTCAAAAGGTATATGAACCTTCTTTTTACTATACATAAGCTTGTAACCAAAAAACTGAGCACTGGTAATGGAAGGCGTGATTATCCCAGACATGAGTATGGCAAAAAAAACAAACTTGAGTATCTTTCTGGAATTCATTAGACGCTGAAAATTAATTATCAATACCTTATTATACGAAAAACAACCTTTTGGTTTCACATATCTTTTACGCAGGCGGATATGTGAATATCATATTTTTTTATAAACCCTATTATAGCTGATAAAAATACATTAAAAATTAGAATTAAATTCCAGGGATTTCGCCCAATAAGAGCATAATATGATATAAATCATATGTTAATTGTCGATTTTTAATTTAAATTGCAGGTCTGTCTTTTTTAAAATGAAAGTTTCAACGACCAAACCGTTCCAGATAGTTTATTCAATATACCAGCATGAATTCCTGGGATATCTCATAGAATCTTTCGTAATACAAAAAGACAAGAATGGAAAATTAACACTGCAAAATCAAAACATTTCATCCGCAAACGCGCATGAATTTCAGTCAGGATTGGATGAGAATGATTTTAAGATCATTTCAATAATAGATAAGATTCACCAGGCCGCCATTCTCAGAAAGTTTAATAATACCAGGTTAAAGCCTGCTGATTTTTTCTACAAAGTGTATAAATCAGAAAATCCTGATACAGAACTTCAGGCACAGATAAGCGCATATATCGAAGAGAAAAAAGCAAAGATCTTCTCATTTATGCAAGGCAAAATGCTTTTTGAAATGGGATCTGATGGTGAACCGGCCTGGAAACAAATAGAAGTATTGGAGGACAGGGCCACTGTACTCTTTCATTTTATTCGAAATGAGGACAATACTCATTATTTTCCAACCATTAAACATCATGGTGTAAAAGTAGACTTTCAATATTGCGGCGCTTACCTGCCATCCAAATTGCCTGCCTGGATGATCATAGATGATAAACTGTATGGATTTGAAAGTGAAATTGATGGCTATAAACTTCAGCCCTTCCTCAATAAAAAATTTATTGCTATTCCAGGAAAGATCGAGGAAACCTATTATGAGAAATTTGTGGCTCCCCTGGTTGCCTCTTTTGATGTTTGGGCAAGGGGATTTGAAATAGTGACCGATCGATATCCGCTCGAACCGATATTTAACTTTTATGAATTTGAAGAGGAATCTGAACAGAACAAGAAATATCCGGTTTATGAAAATGGATTTGAGGATAATAATGAAGAGATCTTATTCGAACTGAATTTTCAGTATGGTCCACACCAATTTAAATCAAGCCTTATTCAACCTGTAAGTGTTATAATTAATAAGGTTGGCGATGAATATACCTTTCACAGGATACCCCGGAAAACAAAACAGGAGAAAAAATTCCTTTCCTATCTCAGGGACCTGGGTATTGATCTGGAAAAAGGAAGGGTTATCCTTCCCAAACTGAGGGCCTTCAGCTGGATCAGCCAGAACAAAAAATCACTCGAGGATATCGGATTTATCATCCATCAGAAAAAAAGTAAGGAAAAAAAATATTTTTTAGGTAAGTCAACTATTTCGATTGAGATCAAAGAAAATATTGACTGGTTTGATATTTATGCCATCGTGCGTTTTGGGGATTATGAGATCCCTTTTAACGAATTACGCAGGATCATGCTTCTAAAGGGAAATGAGATCACCTTGCCCAATGGAGAAATTGCAGTTATTCCGGAATCATGGCTGGTCGAATACTCGGAATTGTTTGCATTCATTGAAGACGGACATAAAAGAAACGGATCAAATGTCCAACATAAGCTCAAGAAACACCACCTGGCCCTTGTAAAAGATCTGGAAAACGGTCAGCTTGCCAAAGTTTCTATGAGTAAAAAACTGGAAAACCTTAGAAATTTCAAAGAAGTAGAGCGTATTCCCGTCCCTGATAAATTCAACGGAAAATTAAGACCTTATCAGAAGGCTGGTTATGACTGGTTGCTGTTTCTTAAAAATTACCGTTTTGGCGGTTGTCTTGCGGATGATATGGGTTTGGGTAAAACAGTTCAAACCCTGGCTATGCTGCAGGAACTGAAAGAAAAGCAGACCCACCATGCTTCACTGCTGATCATGCCCACATCATTGATCTATAATTGGGAACTGGAATCAAAGAAATTCACACCTCAGTTAAAGATCCTTGTTTACACCGGAACCAACAGGGTCAAAGACGTGGAACGTTTTCAGGGATATGACCTGGTATTAACTTCTTATGGGATTGTGAGGCTGGATATAGATCTTTTAAAGTCATTTTATTTTAATTATATCATCCTGGACGAATCTCAGGCTATCAAGAATCCGACCTCAAATATTTCAAAGGCCGTCCGGAAATTGAAATCCAAAAACCGGTTGATTTTGACAGGAACTCCATTGGAGAACAGCACAATGGATCTATGGTCTCAGATGACTTTTCTAAATCCTGGCCTTCTAGGAAACCAATCTTTCTTTAAGAATGAGTTTTTAACACCCATTGAAAGAAAAAGAGATGAGCTTAAAACAAAAAAGCTTAATTCTATTATAAAGCCTTTTATTCTAAGGCGTCATAAATCCCAGGTAGCCAGAGAATTACCCGAAAAAGTAGAAAATCTTAAATACTGTGTTATGTCTTCCATGCAGGAAGAATACTATGAAGAGGCTAAGTCGTTTTACAGGAATAAGATACTGGATGAAATAGAAAAGCATGGTGTAAATAAATCACATTTTCTGCTTTTGCAGGGACTCACGAAACTTAGACAAATAGCCAATCACCCTAAAATGATAGATGAAAAATATCAGGGAGATTCGGGTAAACTCGATGATGTTATTTCAATGATTTTAAATGCCATTAGTGAAAATCATAAAATATTGATCTTCAGTCAATTCGTAAAGCATTTAAGTCTTTTTAGAGAATATCTGAATACAAATGCCATTGATTACGCATACCTCGATGGCTCAACAAAAGACCGGGAATCACAGGTAAGGATGTTTCAGGAAAATGATGAGATTCCTATTTTTCTTATATCCCTAAAAGCCGGTGGACTTGGATTAAATCTTACCAAAGCCGATTATGTTTTTCTTCTCGATCCCTGGTGGAACCCGGCCGTCGAGCAGCAGGCTATTGACAGAGCGCATAGAATTGGCCAGGAAAACAAAGTGTTCACCTATAAATTTATAAGTAAGAACACAGTTGAAGAAAAGATCATTTCATTGCAGAAACACAAAATTAAACTGGCGACTGATTTGATAACCACGGAAGAAAGTTTCTTTAAGGATTTAACAACGGACGATATCAAATCCCTCCTAGAGTAATTCATTCAATTAAATTGCCAAACCGCTCATTGAATCCATCGATACCCTGTAACCCGCCAGTATGAACAGCAACTATTCTGGTACCTTTCCTAAATTCATTCTTGCGAATGAGATCGTACAATCCGGACATCATTTTCCCTGTATATATGGGATCCAGGGGTATTCCCTGCCTTCTTTTAAATTCATTTATAAACTCAACCAATTCTTTTGAATATTTGGCATATCCGCCATAATGGTAATCCGTGACCAGATGCCAGTTCAGATACACTTTATCCTTATACTTCTTAATATAATCCTGGATCTCTTTTCGTAAATACGCTCCTCCTTTTAGTACCGGGAATCCTATAGCACGCTGGCTGCCATTGAGGCCGGCAATAATTCCTCCCAGCGTTCCCCCGGTGCCACAACATGAAGTAATATAATCATAGGAAATATCAATTTCATCAATAATCTCAGTGCAGCCTTTCAGCGCCAGGGAATTGGTGCCTCCTTCCGGAATCATATAAAACAGTCCGAACATTTCTTTCAGTTCACTCACTGATCCGGCAGAGTATTTATTTTTATATTTTGACCGTGAAATATAATGAAGGTACATTCCTTTAGATATGGCAAACTTCAGGGTAGGATTTAAGTCAGGATAAGGCTCTCCCCTGATTACTCCAATGGTTTTAAATCCATAGATCTCCCCGGCAGCAGCTACTGCATATATGTGGTTTGAATAAGCGCCTCCAAAAGTGAGCAGGGTATGATGATTTTCACTATGTGCCTGTAACAGATTGTATTTCAGCTTGCGAATCTTATTGCCTGAAATCCGGGCATGAAGTAAGTCATCCCGCTTAATAAAAAGCCGAATATTTTTTTCAGTGAGTAAATCATCCCTGATCTCCTGGACCGGCGATGGCTGAAGTGCTATTTTCAAATTCCTGATATAAGCTTTTTAATGTACGTGTAACCTTTCCAAGGCTATCTTTGATGAAAATATGGTCATCAATTTCTCTAACCGGGAGGACTCTTTTTGTTGTTCCAGTCATGAATACTTCATCAGCCTGATATAATTCTTCGATATGAATATCCCGTTCTTCAACTTTAAAATTACCTTTGGCTAAGCTGATAATAGTGGTTCTGGTTATACCCCTGAGAATATTTTCCCGGGGAGTGATTACAGTATTGTTCTTTACTATAAAAATATTACTTCTTGAAACTTCAAGGATCCGGTCTTTTGAATGATAAAGCACATCAAAAGCATTCGCCTCTTCAATCTTTTTTCTTATGGATATTGGTGTCAGATAATTAATGGATTTTATATGGCTCAACTCACGCTGATGTTCATGAAGTATCAGTTTTATCCCTTTATCATAATAAGAAGGATCCGGGAAATTAATTTTTTCGATCAGGATAAAAAAATTCGGATCTCCCGGGGCATATCCGTTTTCCGTATAACCACCTGTCAGGACCATTCTTATACCGGATTCAATAATCCCATTTTTCTCCAATAATTGATAAATAGATTCTTTAATAAATTCTTTTGAATAGGGTATTTTAAGGTCGATACATTGAGCTGAGTTAAATAAACGATCCAGGTATTTATCCAATAAAAGAGGCTTTCCATTCTGGGTTCTGCAAAAATCAAATATTCCAAAACCCCGCAATAAGGCCAGATCAGTAAGGCCTAAAAAAGCATCTCTATTTTTTACGATTTTACCATTTAATAAAAAATACTCGCCCATTATCTAAATTTTGTATGCCAATATAAATAAAAGATATCAGTAATCTGAAATGGTAGTTGAGATTGTGATCGCCATGAGGAAAATGATAGAAAACAGTCTATTCTACCCTGTTAAATTCAACGATGAAATTGGCACCTTTTCCCTGCTCGCTTTCACACCATACTTTTCCATTCATTGCTTCTACATATTTTTTGACAATCGATAATCCAAGTCCGGTTGATTGCTCTCCTCCGGTAGGTTTTGCGCTGAGTCTTTGAAATTTCCCGAATATTTTCTTCTTATCTTCTTCAGTAAGTCCTGGGCCTTCATCTTTGATCTCTGCCCTTGCTTTTCCATTATCTTTCGCAAGAATGACCTTTACCTCTTTTTGTGGTGGGGAAAACTTAATAGCATTTGATAGGAGGTTTTCAAATACCTGTACAGCATAGTCAGGGTCAACCTGGGCATATAATTCTTCCGCCTCGATAGAAAGATTTATTTGCTTTCTGTTTATCTCATTGCTAAGATTATTATTCACATCTTTGATAATCTTTCTCAGATTTACTTTCTCAAGTTTAAGCTCGCTGATCTTATCTTCAATTTTTCGAATATCCAACAGGCGGTTGATCATATCATTCATCCTGTTTATGGATTTCTCTATCACAGTAATACACTGTACTTGCTCTTCATCCAGGTTATCGCTTTCGCTCTTCAGGATATTGGCCATAGTGAAAGCACTGGTCAAGGGATTTTTAAGATCATGAGCAACTATCCCGATAATGGAGCTTTTTTCGTTGTTGAGTTCGATCAGTTTCTGGTTATTATCTTCAATCTCTCTTTTTTGTCTGACAATATCTTTATTGGCCTTACTTAATTCATTTCTATGCACCTGAATATATTCATAGGCATTTGCATTTTCAAGTGCTATGTTGGCATAAATAGCCATGTTCCTGAGTATATTCAGGTGGTATTCATTATAAGCATTAACCTGGGGACTTTGAACAGTCAAGACACCCAGGGGTTGATTATTATATATAAGTGGAATGAATACTATGGAGGATGATTCTTTTCCTTTCAACGGAGGATTCCAGTATTCTGGTTTATTAACATACTCCACCTCGAAATTATTGATAATTATCTCCTTATGTTCCTTTAAGCACTCCACAGCCAGACAGAATTTTTCGTCGTATGATACCTTAACCTGATCTACATTTTTATCTGTCCTAATAATTCTGGGAAACTCAATGATCCTCTTTTCACTTCTATAAATACCAAAGCCCATTATTGATGCATCCATTAATGAATTAAGCTTTTTATAAACAGATTCCTGAAGTGATTCGACCGTGATGTTGGCAGTGATATCACGACCAATTTTGCTCAGCAACTCAAGATTTTCATATTGTTGTTTTAAAGCGTCATTTTTCTTCAGGATCTCATTTTTCTGTTCTTCTAATTTTTTTGTTTTATAGGCAACCAATTGTTCCAGTTCTTCCCGCTTTTCGCGTATAAATTTATTCCTTAACCAGGATATTATCAGCACGACGGCTACAATGAAAAACAGGATCATACTCCTGAACCACCATGTTGCCCAGAAAGGGGGTTTAATAACAAACGAGAACTCAACGGGTGTTTCAGCCCATATATCATCACTGTTTCCCGATAGTACTTTGAATGTATAATTCCCCGGGGAAAGATTAGCATATACCGCATCGGTCCTGGAAGAGACAGGTGACCACTCCGTATCAACACCTTCCAGTTTCCACTGAAATTGCACCTTCTCAGGAACGGTATAACTCAATCCCTCAAACTCAAATGTGATATGGTTCTTATTATAGGGCAATACCAGGTTTTGTGGTAAACCTGTCCAGTAGGTAAGTTGATCGTAAATTCCTTGAAGATCCTCATCACTCCAGTTCACATCTTTATAGAAAAGCTTTAAGTTGGTGATATTGGTAATGGGTGGATTTACATTTATTATGTCCATCTCGGGATTATAAACCATAACGCCCCGAATTGTACCGAACCATAACTTGCCATCCTTATCTATATAATTTGCCTTACCATTGTTTTCAAAACCATTAAATCCTTCATAATTGTCATAGTTTCTAATACCTTTAATGGCTCCATTCAGATCAAGGGATACCTTATCGACACCCTTCTGACATCCAGCCCAGATGTTCCCATCGTTATCCGTTAATATAGAGTAAACATTATTTGAGGAAAGCCCTGAATCCGTATCGATTTTTTTAACGGACATACTATCATTTTCATCAATTTCCACCTGGCATATTCCACCTCCATAGGTTGCTGCCCATATGTTCCCAAATTTATCTTCCGTGATTTGCATGATACGGTACACTCCATATTCATTATTAACGAAATTCCTTATTTTACCATCTTTCAACCTGCTCAGTCCACCATTGGTAGCAAACCAAATATTTCCGCTTCCGTCCAGTAAAATGTCATCTACCCTATTTGATCCCAACTCTGAGGAATTTGCATTAATACTTTCAGTATTTTCTCCATCAAAGAAAAAAACACCTTGTCCTAATGTAGCGATCCAGTATCCGTCTTCAGTAACCAGGATATCATTTATACCCACTCTGTCAGGTAATCCAAATGTGGAATTTGCCCTTTTTATCGAACTTCCATTGAATATCCAAAGCCCGCTCTGGCTGCCTAATAGGTAGCCTCCCTTATATTCCAGAATTTTCCTGGTAATCCCCAGTGGTTCTTTCTCCAGATGTTGATATCCTGTCAGTTCCTTACCGTCGTATTTGAAAATTCCGTTGACAGCAGTCCCGAACCAGATATCCCCTTTTGAATCCTGTTGAATAGACCAGATAAAATAATCTTCCAGTCCCTGATTTGATAAGAATGATACGAACTTGGCGCCACCATATTTGAACAAACCGCTTCCGTCCGTCCCCATCCAGAAATTTCCTTCATCATCTTCTACCATACTGCGAATGCCCAGGGCTGGCAATCCGGAGTCTTCGTTAAATAATTCAAGGTTATTTTCTGCTGACATCCTGTCCCATCGGAACAAGGTTTCCTTCCTGGGATTCAACAGCCACAGACTACCGGTTTTATCTTCATAAAAATAGGTTATGGCATTTCCTATTTCTGGGGGTAGAGCCAATTCTTCCAGGCCTTCCGATTCGCTGTATAAGTATGCACTACCCTGACCGTTTGAAACTGCAGCAAAAAGGATCTTGTCATCAACCGTTTTATGTAAAAAACCTATTGTTTTACCTTGTAATTCAGAAAACGTGCTAATCGGGTGCTCCCGGATTACTTCGTCAGCAATCACAAATACTTTCTGGCCGACACCAATAAGGATATTACCATCCGGATCATTTGTAATTTGACTTTGGTTCATATGATCTGATAATTCCTTGAATTTTGCAGTCATGTTTTCATATCCCTCGCCATCAAATCTATATATCAAAGGATTTTTATCTCTTCTGAATACCCTGAACCAGAAATCCCCGTTTTTATCCTTTGTCATCTTCTCGTTATTGAAAAAATTATCATTGGAAAACGGGTAGTTATTGAATGTATTCCCATCAAATACAGTTATTCCCAGATTTGTTTTTATGATGATATTACCTTCATTATCATCGTTTATGTCAGTAATGAGATCGCTTATAAGTCCCTCATTTCTCCTAAAAGTCTCGAAATCTCTCCCATTGAATCTTGCGAGTCCACCACCATTCGTGCCCAGCCATAGGTTGGATCTGGAGTCCTGGTAAAGTGCAAATACCTGTGATTGAGGCAATCCATCTTCAACAGTGTAGTTCTGGAAATTATAATATTGTGCTGATGTCTTAGAAGAAAAAAATATGAAAAACGAAAGTAATATGAATAGTACTTTCCGCATGTGTAGGTTTTTAGATGGCATTATTTCCTATTAAACGAATAAAACACCTTTTGCGTTCTTTATACACATCAATTTAATTTTAATTCTTTACAAATTTACGAAAGGTGATCACTACAGCAAAAGAATCCCCCTGCTTTAACCTTTTTTAAGAAATTATTGGATCTGAATTTAATCTGATTCTATCTGCCCAGACCTGTTACAATTCCTGCAAATCCACCTATAGCTATTCCCAATCCGATACCCATTGCAATATGATCCAGGAGAACCCCCACCACCAATCCTATAGCAATCCCGGCAAATAAGTAGATATAGTAATGATATTTTGACTTTTTTTTCCTTTTAGCCATTCGCAAGATCTTTCATGCTCATAATTTAAAAAAATTTACGAATTAAATTAATTAAAATCGTCAATATCACACTGATAAGGATCATAGTGGTTATTGGAAAGTAAAACCGAAAATTTTCTTTTTCAATCCGTATATCACCTGGCAATTTGCCAAGCCAGTTCAGTTGGTTCCCAAAAAAATATAGTATTGTACCCAAAATCAATAAAATTAGCCCGAATAAAATAATATATTTTCCGTAGAGCTGCATATTTTTTAATCTTAAAATTACTAAGTCTATATCTACCTTTTGGATATGAATTTAGTGTCCTTTGAACAATTCCCAATGAACAATTTGTCGAAAATCAGACTTTTATGGTAGTTCTTTTAATTTATGGCCTACCATTGATCTAAATCTTCGTAATTATGAATAATTTTAAAATCCAAAAGTCAAATGAAGTTAGTACTTTTTGTTTTAGTATTTGTCAGCTTTAGTATGAATTGGTTTTCAAAGGATACAAATAAGGACTGGATCCATCTCTCTGAGTCTGAACAATTGATTGGATTGATAGCAGAATCCGATTCTATTCCTGTTGTCATTTACAAACACAGTTCCCGGTGTGGATTAAGTTTTATGACTGAAAATAAACTGGAAGAGGATTGGGATGTGCTACAACCAAAAGTGAGATTATATTTTCTTGACCTTATCCGGTACAGGGAAGTATCAACTGCAGTTGCTGAAAGATTCAATGTAAGGCACCAGTCACCCCAGATCCTTATTATTAAGAATGGAAAATGTGTTTACAATATAAGTCATCATGAAATTAGCGTAGATGCAATTCTGAAGAATTTATAAGGAAAGCAATGGTGATTCGGATTGTTTTAATATTTTTCTTATTGAGTTTAAATTTGGAGGTTTATGCACAAGACAAATTTAATACTAAGGGATTTGATCTAAGCAATATTACCATTCCTTTAGAATTTGTTAAAGATGGGGGTCCTCCCAGAGACGGCATACCCTCCATTGATAATCCTGAGTTCATAAACATTTCTGAAGCAGACTTCCTGAGTAATGATGACAGGGTATTGGGTGTATATTTTAACGGTATTTCTAAGGCCTATCCTGTTCGTATTCTGAATTTTCATGAGATTGTAAATGATGAATTTGACGGTCATCCTGTTGTGGTAACTTTCTGTCCGCTATGCGGTAGCGGAATGGCTTTTGACGCTATGATCGAGGGGAGGAAAAGGACATTTGGTGTGTCAGGATTATTGTATAATAGTGATGTCCTTTTATATGATCGTCAATCCGAAACATTATGGTCACAGATCCTTTCGGAAGCAGTAGCGGGTCAATTAGCAGGCAAAAAGCTGGAATCAATTCAAACCTTTAATACCAGTTGGAAGAATTGGAAGGATCAGTATCCAAAAACTGTGGTTCTCAGTACCAATACCGGATTTTCAAAAGACTATTCAAGAGATCCTTATCCGGATTATTATGAAAGTGAAAAGGTCTGGTTCCCCGTGGTTAATAAGAGCGATGCCATGCATCCGAAAGCTAAGATCCTTGGACTTGAGATCAATGGCAATTACAAAGCCTATCCTTTTTCAGAACTGCAGAAGTCCAGGGGTATCATCCGGGATAATGTTAATGGACAGGATTTGCTTATCCATTATAACAAAAAAGAGGAATCTGCCTACATTACGGATACTGATAATAAGATTGTAACCACAACCACATTATTCTGGTTTGCATGGGTGGCCTTTCACCCTGATACTGAGATCTATTCTGATAAGAAATAATCACAGGAGGTTCCATTTCTTTCTGTATTTCCTTTTTAGTAATCTGTTTGCCTCATCATCGTTAATACACAGTTCATTTTGGGCATCCCATTTCAGTGGCCTGTTCAGGCGCCATGATATCAATCCAAGGTGCATGGGCAAAGTCATTTTTCGAACATATTCCAGATTGGATTCAGGTTGTTTCCGTGATTTTACGGCATCCAGGAAGTTTTGCTGATGGCCGGGCGAACGTTCAATACTTATTGGAATTTCGGGAATATCAGTTACTGTTTCGTTACCAATAGTGATCTCCCGGGATCCATAATCACAGATCAGGGAGCCATTCTCACCTTCAAAGTAAGCCCCGATGCTTCTTTCCGCTGCCCCGGGAACATCGGGCGGGGATGTAGTCCAGAACAGATTCAGATCCTCAAATTCAAAATCAGCATCAAGCCATTTAGGCGCATCCGCAATCCCTTCGGGATCCTCACCTCGCGCAACAACAGTTTTCAATCCTTTAGGCTGCAGTGCCCAGAAGGCAACATCGGCTATGTGACACCAGAAATCAGCATATACCCCTCCGGAATAATCCAGAAAATAGCGGTAGGTTTTATGACAACGTTCAGGTACATATTTCACTTTCGGGGCAGGGCCAAGCCACATATCCCAGTCCAGTTCATCGGGAGGTTTTATGTTTTCCGGAAAACCAAGCCCGGGTGAAAATCCTGTTTTCCACAATCTTACCGTATGAATATTTCCTAAAATACCGGACCTGATAATCTCAACCACTCTGTGATAATTATCTCCTGCATGAATCTGAGTACCCAATTGGAACACCCTTTTATGCTGATTTAGATTTTCAAGCATAAGCTGACCTTCACCAATATCATAAGACAAAGGTTTTTCACCATAAACATCTTTTCCTGACTGGAAAGCGAGTATGGCTATTTGGGCATGCCAGTGGTCTGGGGTGGCACAGGTAATGGCATCAATATCCTGCCGGTCAAGTATGTGCCTGAAATCAGAATATCCTTCCACCTTCGTCCCGGTTTGTACTTCTGCAAGAGATTTAAGGGTAACATCAAGATGTTTTTGATCAACATCACATAAGGCAACTATTTCCGCCTCCGGTAAATTAGCAAACCAATTCATATGGTTATTCCCCATACCACCCAGTCCGATATGTGCTATGCGGATCCTGTCACTCGCAGCAACTCTATGGCTTAAAAATGGTAAAAAAGTGATTCCGATAGCACTTTTCTTTAGGAAATCCCGGCGATCGATTATATACTTCATATAGTTATTCGATTTTGAATTCTTTCAACCCAAGCTACTAAAGATTATCCTAAAAATGTAAGAATTCCAGGAATTTACATTCCCTTCAGCCGGAAAATCAGGTTCGATATCGCTGTGATAAAATCCTAAAACATATTGATCAAAATTCACTCTTTTTCCGAAAAATTTGCTCAAGTGGTTTACACAGACAAAAGAGCACTAAACACAGTATTTCATGGTATTGATAAAGTACTTACACCTCCTGACAAGACCATCGCAGAAATAGCCGGAAGTAATGAAAATTTCGATATATTGGTATCACTGCTTGAAGCAACCGGTTTAGATGGAGTGGTTGCTGATCCTGAGCAAAATCTTACTGTTTTCGCTCCTACGAACCAGGCATTTGCTGATCTCCTGGCGGCTAATCCAGGCTTTGATCTTTTGGGTTATTTTGAAGAATATCCTGAAGAACTTGAAAAGGTTTTGCTGCATCATGTGTCTGGTGGATCAACATTCTCATTCTGTTTGTCGGATGGGGATATGATACCTACTTTGAATACAGATATGCTAACAGTTGATTTCAGTGATGCAACTATGCCCAAGTTGATCGATTCCTCTGGGAATCCAGCAGGACTTGAAACAACTTTACTAGACCTGCACGCAAATAATGGTGTGATTCACGTAATCAAATCGGTTTTAATTCCATCGAATTTGGATCTTTCAAAGTCATTCTAGAATTTTGACGGAAATTTTAATAAACCGGTACGGCAGGAGTTCCGTACCGGTTTATTTCTTTTTTTAAATCGATATAATATCCTAAAACCACCCATCAACAGCGGGATTATTTTTTTTGAAATTACTCAAAGGAAAGTGAAAGATCCCTTCTAAACCAGAATTCTATCATTTCCCTGTCTCTTAAAGTGGACATGAAACTTTGATACATTGTCTTACCCTCTTCTCCCCAGGCCTCCCACAATTTCCTGTTTTCCTGTTTCATATCAATATCATCCTTTCCATACAGAACACCATAATACACCGGCATTTCTGATCCAATACCACCTTCCAGCATGAGAACGGGATCACCGAAGCTGTGTTCTTTGGCCATGTCCATCCAATTCTTTACATTTTCAAAATATTTCTCCTCCTGACCTGCTTTTATATAATGAACATCCCACATGGCATAATTGATATCGTCCATATTGAGTCTCGGGTTTTCAGGAGAATAATTGTACTCCGGCATGTCTGACACTGTAAAACGCTTATAGGACACTATACATTTTACATAATCATCATAAATCGTAGGATCTAGTTTTTCCCATACTGCTTTTGAGGCAGAGATAATTTTATCCCAATCCTCCAGGGTATTCATCTTCATGAAATAATAATAGTCAAATCCGGTACTCTGGAAAAAGCTGAATTCATAAGGGTAGTCATTTTCCTTATAAAGCCTTATGATTTCTTTTAGGGAATTTTCGAATTCAGCAACCTGCTCTGATTTAACAGTGATTTTGGTGGCCATCCACAATCTCTTTTCAACGGATTGGGAAAATACAATGTTTGTCATAAACATGACAAGGACTAATAAAAGTAGTGCTTTGGTCTTCTGCATGGTAAAATTTAATTGGTTAGTAATTTCAAAACAATATATAGAATTTATAAGATCCCATATGCCTTGAAAACGGAAGCTTTTTTGTAAATTGATTATTATTTCTTCACTTTTTGATAGTAAAGAATCAGAGACTGATAAACATAATGTTTATTTAAAAATTCCTTAATATAATTGATCCCAAAACCCTTAATTATGAAAACAGCAATTATTACCGGTGCTTCATCCGGGATAGGTGAAGCCACGGCACATTCACTTGCAACAGAAGGATACGCTGTCGTATTGGCAGCAAGGTCACTAGACAAACTGGAGACACTTAAATCAGACTTATTGTCAAAGGGTTTTAAAGCCCTGGCTGTAAAAGCTGATGTAACTAAGAGAGATGATATGAAGGCAGTTGCAAAGGCTGCTCTGGATGAATTCGGTCGTATTGACGTATTGATCAACAATGCCGGGATAATGCCCTTATCCTTTCTTAAAAACCTTCATGAAGATGAATGGGAACAGACCATTGATGTGAATATAAAAGGCGTTATGAACAGCATATCGGCTGTATTGCCAGCCATGATGGATCAGAAGGATGGTCACGTTGTAAATATTTCTTCTATTGCCGGAATTGGTGTATTTCAATCGGCCGCTGTATATTGTGGCACTAAATATGCCGTTGAAGCCATCACGGAAGGCATTCGGCTGGAACTGACTGTCCCATATAATATCCGTGCTACCTCTATCCGTCCGGGAGGTGTTGAAACAAATCTGATGAGCACCATTACAGATCAGGAAGTGTTTGCAGCCTTTGAGCCCATGATGAGTTCAGTAAAATTTCTTCAATCGGAAGATATTGCAAAAGCTATTGTATATGCTGTCAAACAGGATCCAAATGTAAGTGTTGATCATGTGTGCGTCCGACCGAGCAATCAATTGATGTAATTCCCTGGTAAGAAATAAAAAAGAACCGGAGCTAAATTTCCGGTTCTTTTTTATTTTTGTGGGTTGTACTAGATTCGAACTAGCGACCTCTTGCCTGTCAAGCAAGCGCTCTAAACCAACTGAGCTAACAACCCATTCAATATTTGCTAAACCGTCTGTTTCAGCTTTTTTATTCCAACCCTGCTATTTTCACTTCCCTGCTCCTCGTAAGAAACCTTCACTGTAGGTTTTCTTTTCACCCGGCCCACCCGGAAGCTGGCCTCTCCCTGAAATTGTCCATCTGGACAATTTCTTAACAGTTGCCCCTTCGCCAAGGTGGGACACTCTAACCAAAGAGCGAACAAACCTTAAATCCAAAACAGGATAGCGTTACTTACTTAGTGCAAATATAGGTAATTATTGAATCACCTATTAAAAGAATCACTGTGGTATTCAATTGTGCGATGCACCGGGAAGATAAATTTCCATTTATCATAGTATGGCCTGGATCTAAATTACTAGTAATTGAGGTAATTCATAAACCTTTTAGTTCCCCTGGCTCTCAGCCTGAGATTGCTCAATCACAGTACCTTTTATGTACAGATATTCAGGTCCGCCCTCTACGTTGGCAACCACTTT
>JAHEGY010000155.1 GCA_024644875.1 Cyclobacteriaceae bacterium | reverse complement strand
TTCTGAATTAGAACTCAGACTAAAGCATATTCAAATGGTGGATTTTATTCGATAAAGATATCCCATAACAGACTTAATTAACATATATTAACAATTCAGATCCTGTAACAAGTCAATATTATAATTTCCTTTTTTATCTTTGCCCATTAGTAAAACCTTTATTGTATAAATTTTAAAGCAAAAGAATGATCTGGTTCAGATCCATCGGTACGCTGGAGATCATACTGATCCTGCTGTTCGCAGGACTCTACCTGGCCTATGTCTATCGCATCATCCGAATAGCAAAAAGTCTTAGAACAAGCTATAATAAGGTTTTTTATAAAGTACTTATCAGATCACTTTACTTTATCCTTCTCATTGTAGCACTGCTTGGTCCTAGCTTTGGAGAAAACACCCGGGAGGTAAAATCTGTAGGAAAGGATATGTTCATATGCGTCGACCTGTCTGAATCGATGAATGCCAATGATGTACAACCTACCAGGCTTGAAAAGATAAAATTTGAACTTAAAAACCTGGTCGATGCCTTTAACAGCGATCGTATAGGCATCATCATCTTTTCATCTGAAGCATTTGTACAATGCCCCCTCACCTATGACCAGAATGCACTGAACCTTTTTATCGAAACATTAAACACCAACCTGGTCCCGAAAGCAGGCACGGATTTCGGACCGCCATTGGAGATGGCCCTAAAGAAACTTCAAGAAGATGATGACAATCCCCTGCAGCAAAAATCGAAAATCATCCTGCTCATCAGCGATGGGGAAGACTTTGGCGACCAGACTGAAAATGTGGTAAATGATATTCAAAATTCGAATATCAAACTATTTACCCTGGGTGTAGGAACAGCTACAGGCAGCAGGATCCAGACCAGGGCTGGTTTTAAAACAGACAGGGAAGGCCGGGAAGTGGTCACCAAACTGAATTCGAAAACCCTGAAATCAATTGCCATCAAAACTGAAGGCAAATATTACGAGATCAATGAATCCCAGAATGATCTTACACGTTTAATAAATACGATAAACCAGATCGAGGGCGAGCTAAGGGATGCCAGGGTAATGGATGTGTCTGCCAACAAATACTACTATTTTCTGGCCGTTGCCTTTCTGCTCATCGCTTTTGACCTGATCACCAGTGTTAAACCAATAAAGGTATGAAGTATTTGATCGCATTCATATTGTTATTTATCGTTTCTGATGATATAAATGAGATCGCGACCATTAATAGAATGAAGGATGAGGCTGCGAAAGCCTATAATGACGGGAACTACCAGGATGCTATTAAAAATTATAGTTTTTTATATGATTCCCTGGGTGAAAACAACGACAAAATCCTCCTTAACCTTTCAAATGCATACTTCAATGCACAGGATACTTCAAACGCCCAGTTTCACTATGCCAAATTAACGGAATCCGGAGATAAAAGCATTAAATCAATTGCTCATCAACAACTCGGTATTATTGCCAATAACATGGGTAAATACGACTTGGCCCTTGACGAATTTAAAAATTCCCTGAGGGCTGATCCCGGGAACAATGACTCAAGATATAATTACGAACTATTGAAACGCCTGATGCAGGATAATCAGCAGCAACAGAACCAGAACCAGGATCAGCAGAATAAAGACCAGCAAAACCAGGATCAACAGGATCAAAATCAGGAACAACAACAGGACCAGGAACAACAGGATCAACAGAACGAAGAAGAACAAGAGCAACAACAAAATCAACAAAACCAGCAACAGGAAGAAGAACAGGAGCAGGAGCAGCAACAACAGGAACAGCAGGAATCTGAGGAAGAAAATCAGGAAGAACAGGCCCAACCACAACCCCAGGAAACCGAAGAAATGGAGATCTCTGAAGAAATGGCCAGAATGATCCTCGAAGCACTGAGGAATAATGAAATACAGTACATCCAGCAGAATAAGAAAAAGGCTAAAAAACCAAAAGACAATAGCAAGCCGGACTGGTAGAGACAACATCCGGAATTCATTGTATTTTTCCAGCATCTCATGTATAAAAAATGTAACTTGAGCAAGCAATAATCCTTACACCCATGGAAGAAGTTTTTATCGTTTCTACAGCAAGAACACCTATCGGAAGGTTTGGTGGCTCATTAGCCAATTTCACGGCCATAGATCTCGGCGCACACGCCATAATAGGGGCCCTCAATAAAGCCGGCATCGGTACTGAAAAAGTTCAGGAAGTGTTCCTTGGAAATGTTATCCCCGCCAACCTTGGACAGGCACCGGCACGTCAGACTGCCCTTAAGGCTGGAATTGGATATAATATCCCAAGTACATTGATCAATAAGGTATGTGCCTCAGGAATGAAATCCATCATGATAGGCGCGCAATCGATCATGCTTGGAACCAATGATTTGGTAGTTGCAGGTGGTATGGAAAGTATGTCAAACATTCCATATTATATTCCAAAAGCCAGGTTTGGATATAAGTATGGAAATGGGGAGTTGATCGACGGACTGCAAAAAGATGGTCTGTGGGAAGCATACCATCAGTTTGCCATGGGCAATTGCGCCGACCATACGGCCAGTGAAATGAAAATATCCCGTGAAGAGCAGGATGAATTTGCTATAGAATCCTATAAAAGGGCAATAAAAGCCACGGAAAATGGATTCCTGAAAGATGAGATAGTGCCCATCGAAATTCCACAAAGAAAAGGTGATCCCCTCATTATGGATGAGGATGAGGAAATCAAATCCGTTAATTTCGATAAAATACCTACACTCAGGCCCGTTTTTTCAAAAGAAGGAACGGTTACTGCTGCCAACGCCTCCACGATCAATGACGGGGCTTCGGCTGTGGTACTGGCTAGTAAAAAAGCGGTTGAAGAATATAACTTATCGCCCCTGGCCAAAATCCTGGGCTTTGCTGATGCGGCACAAGAACCTATCTGGTTCACAACTACACCTTCATTAGCTATTCCTAAAGCATTGCAGAATGCAGGGATCAGCCAGGATAAGGTCGACTTTTATGAGATCAATGAAGCTTTTTCCGTTGTTGTTCTCGCAAACAACAAATTGCTTGAACTGGATCCGGATAGGGTAAATGTACATGGTGGTGCGGTATCTATTGGTCATCCGATAGGTTGTTCCGGAGCCAGGATAACAGGTACCCTGGCCAACACCCTGAAAGCTAAGAATAAAAACATCGGCGTAGCCGGAATATGTAATGGAGGTGGTGGCGCTTCAGCGATTGTTTTGGAAAATTATTGAAATTATGTATAAAATTAATTCGAAAGTCCTCTGATTCTCAAAAGCCTTACTTAATTTCGAACCTAAATTGGTTTTGATGGTCCGTATCATAATTACCCTAATCATATTAACCACATTGCATCATTTTTGCCAGGGTCAGCAGAAAGTGGTTATATACTATGATACCGTCCACCAGGTAAAAGAAATTTATTCCATACTGAACAATGATTCTTCATTAATTGACGGGAAATATGATACGTACTATGTGACTGGAGAACCAGCGCTTACCGGGAATTATGACCAGGGGAAAAAATCCGGGCTCTTTATAGAATTCTACCGTTCAGGTGGCAAAAAAAGGGAGATCAATTTTTCCGATAATCTGAAGAACGGTGAAATGCTGGTCTACGATGAAACGGGCAGATTACTGCAATCAGCTCAATTTAAAAATGATTCTCTCACGGGAAAAGTAAGCCAGTACTATGGCAATGGCAGGATCATGAGTGAAAGTCATTTCATTAATGGTGAATTAAACGGGCTGGTCAAAAAATATTACCCTTCCGGCAAAACCAGTGAAGAAATCCACTACCTGAACGGGCTGCAACAGGGTACGCATAATGAATATTATGAAAATGGCAATCTTAAATCCGAAGCCCGGTATAATGAAGGTATGCTTGATGGTTATTTTAAAACATATTATCCTAACGGGCAGATAAATACAGTCTACCGGAATAAAAAAGGAGAAAGAGATGGTGACTTTAAATCCTATAGTCAGAACGGAATTCTGATCAAAGAGGGTTTCTATAGCAATGGTAAAATTGATGGTATTGCCACAACCTATTATGAATCAGGAAAGCTCCAGTCGACCAACAAATATCAGGAAGGCGTTCGTGTGGGGGAAAGCCTGTATTATTTTGAAAGCGGACCGGTAAGTAAAAGAATTAAATTTTCCGACGAAGGCGCAAACCAGCAAATTACTGAATATCATCCCAACCAGGCGCTGAAAGCTGAAAAATATATGGTTGAAGGCCTCCCGGCAAACACCTGGAAATATTACTACAATAATAAAAAGGACAGTCTTGTGGAATCTTATGCAAAAGGTAAATTGAACGGGCCTAGACTCTACTACGATAAAAAAGGCAAATTGATCAAAGAAGAACCCTTTGTGTATGACAAGATCGTGGGGAAGGTAATAGAGTACTATCCGAACGGGAATCAGAAAGAGGTCACAATCTATAAATCCAATAAAAAACACGGGGAGATCAATTCCTACTACGAAAATGGCAGCCTGGAATTCAAAGGGAAATTTGCAGCCAACAGGAGGGTTGGTGAATGGATCTATTATGATAAAAAAGGGGATATTGAAAAAAAGGAAACTTATGAGAACAATAAGTTAATCAGCGATGAAATTTTTTAAAAACTTATTCATATTTTAATAGTTAAACATAAAAACATTAAAGCAATGACAGAAGGACTTAAAGAAACCAACTTTAATTTTGAAGGTCAAACTGATTTTTACCGTGGTAAGGTACGGGATGTGTATCATTTTGATAAGAAACTTGTAATTATTGCCTCCGACAGGATCTCTGCATTTGACGTTATACTACCAAGGCCTATACCCTATAAGGGTCAGATATTAAACCAGATCGCAGCGAAAGCACTTAAAGAAACAGCGGATATCGTTCCCAACTGGTTGGAAAGTAATCCGGATCCCAATGTATCGGTTGGAAAAAAATGTCAAGCCCTGGAAGTTGAAATGGTGATCAGGGGATATGTTGTGGGCCATGCCTGGAGGGAATACCGGGATGGTAAGAGAAGCATTTGTGGCGTTCCCATGCCAGACGGGCTTAAAGAAAATGACAGGTTGCCCGAACCTATTCTAACACCTACGACCAAAGCTAAAGAGGGCCACGATGAAGATATATCCAGGGAAGAAATAATCAAACAGGGACTGGTTGAAGAAAGCATTTATGTCAAACTGGAGGATTATACCAGGAAACTTTTCCAAAGCGGGACAGAATCGGCCCTGAAACAAGGTTTGATCCTTGCTGACACTAAATATGAATTCGGGATATATGATGGTGAAATATATCTGATCGATGAAATACACACCCCTGATTCCTCAAGATATTTTTATGCAGATGGATTTGATGAAAGACAGGCAAATGGTGAAACTCAGAAACAGCTATCCAAGGAATTTGTCCGCCAATGGCTGATCAGCAATGGATTCCAGGGTCTGGAAGGACAGAAAATGCCTGAGATGAGTGATGAAGTGGTTATGTCTGTATCGAACAGGTATATTGAATTATATGAGAACTTCACGGGTGAGAAATTCCAAAAGGCAGATTATTCAAATATTTTGGATAGAATTTATGAAAATATCCTTAAATTGGCGTAATCGTAAGAACCCAAACCCTTATGAAATATACGATCGATAAACAGGAGCAATATACAGTATTAAAGCTTCAGGAAGAAAAGCTGGACACTGTCCTTGCTCCTAATCTTAAGTCTGAACTGGTAACAATAAATGCTGAGGGTATTAAGAATCTCATTCTTGATCTTGGAGAGGTCAAGTACACCGATTCTTCGGGCCTGAGTGCTATCCTTGTCGGCAACCGGGTATTTAGTGAATCCAATGGTTTCTTTGTGATCGCAAATATCAATGACCATGTTTTAAAACTGATCAGGATCTCTCAACTTGATTCAGTACTAAACATAGCCGGTAACGTAGCTGAAGGTATTGAAGCTATCCTGTCCGCATTGGAAGAAAAAGAAGAAGAATAAAGGGATAAGGTAAGCATATATTGACTTTCAGATTAAAAATACTTGGCTCTAACTCTGCTGCGCCTGCTTTCAACAGAAATCAGACTGCTCAGGTCCTGCAAGTAAATAGTTCATATTTCCTGATCGATTGCGGGGAAGGAACACAACTTCGCATGTCGAAAGCAAGGGTTAAGATCAACAAAATAAGCCATATCTTTATTAGCCATTTGCATGGCGACCATTATTTTGGGCTTATAGGACTGATATCGACCATGCACTTGTTTGGCCGTAAACATGATCTCGATATATTCTGCCCCTCACCCCTTGAGGAGATCATCAACCTGCAACTTAAGCATTCTGAGACAATCCTGAATTTTAAGATCAATTATACATTTATTGATCAGATGGAAGACGATTTTCTCCTTGAAAACCGATATCTGACCGTTGAAAAATTTCCCCTGAACCATAGGATCTATTGCAGCGGTTTCCTTTTTCGTGAAAAACCAAAACCCATCCGAATAAATAAGTCCAAATTACCCGAAAACTTCAGCGTAGCTAACCTGGGGAAATTGAAAAAAGGCGAAGATATTTTTGATGAGGAAGAGAAGCTGATCTATAAAAACGCTGACCTGACCCTGCCGCCCAGGCATTCCAGAAGCTATGCTTATTGTTCTGATACAAAATACGATGAAAATATAATCCCTGTTATAAAAGGCGTGGATCTTTTATATCATGAAGCCACATTTACTAAAGATATGGAAAAGAGAGCTGATAATACCTATCATAGTACGGCTGAACAGGCAGGAATGATAGCTAAAAAAGCTGAAACAAAAAAGCTGCTCATTGGTCATTATTCTGTACGGTACAGGGAACTTCAACCTCTACTGGAAGAGGCGAGAAGCGTTTTCCCAGAATCTTACCTGGCCATCGAGGGTAATTTCGTTGATGTAAGTGAATAAAAGTTCATTTTGAAAGATCGAAAATTCATCATAAAAGATAAGAGGACAAACCTGTTCATCATCCTGAGCGGAATATTTCTTACGAATGCCATAATAGCTGAGATGATCGGAGTGAAGATCTTTTCACTGGAAGAGACTCTTGGATTCAATCCGGTTCAATTCAACATCCTGCAGGAGAATCCCCTGAGCTTTAATCTTACCGCCGGGGTCATTATCTGGCCGGTGGTTTTCCTCACTACCGATGTGATCAATGAATATTTTGGGAAAGAAGGCGTCAAGAAGATCAGCTTCTTAACTGCCGGCTTTATTGCCTACATGTTTATTGTCATTTTCCTGGTCACCAATCTTTCTCCGGCTGCTTTCTGGCTGGATCTGAACAATGCTGATGCTGCCGGTAATTCCTTCAATATCGATTTTGCCTTCAGGAAGATATTCAGGCAGGGCCTGGGTATTATAATCGGTTCGCTGGTTGCCTTCCTGATCGCTCAATTGCTGGATGTATTTATTTTCCAGCGGCTGAGGGGTTTGACAGGCCGGAAAATGGTATGGCTCCGGGCTACAGGATCTACATTGATCTCACAGTTCATCGATAGCTTTGTGGTACTAGGTATCGCTTTTTATGTATTCGGCAACTGGAATATGGAACAGATCATTTCAGTCGGCATTATGAATTACATTTATAAGTTCGTGGTGGCTGTTATACTAACGCCCCTGATCTATGTGGCACACTACCTTATTGATAATTATCTTGGAAAAGAAATCGCCCACAAAATGGCTGATGATGCCGGAAAAGATAAATCCTTTTTTTAGCCGGGCATTTTTTTATTTAGGAAAAACAAGATCAAATTTGACTCAAACCTTCTACTCAACTGACTAATTGTTAGACACATAAATGAAATTTCATGAATAATGTTCACTAAATGAACAAGGTTAGGGCATATTTCAGGGATACATCGATAATACATTCAGAATTAAAATTAATTTTGCGGGGTAGCATTTTATCATGAAACTGAATCAGTCAATCTCCGGGAATAATTTCAGAGCTTTCCTGTGGCATGCCGTCTTTCTGGCACTTGCTATCAATTTCATAGATATGGATACAGTAATTTCATCCATGCTGGTCAACGCAGGCGGAAATGCTTTTAGCCTGTTTTTTCTTCCCTATCTGGATTGTACCCGAAAAGAGGATAATCCGGTTGTAAGCGCTCCCGAAAATCCAGTTGTTTAAATAATGGAGAAACCTTATTGTTTTAATTGCCGGATATGAAAAAAAAGGATTTCCCGAAGACCAGATTCCTGTGACTGTCTTCGAGAATGAACGAGATATTTAGGTATCCTATATTTGCCAGACCTTACATTATCCTCCGGGAAATATTATCTAAAACCACGGCAGTGGCTACGCCCACATTAAGGGATT
>JAHEGY010000061.1 GCA_024644875.1 Cyclobacteriaceae bacterium | reverse complement strand
TATGATGCCTGTTTCTTCTGCCTGGGTGTATCTGCCTACAGAATGTCTGAAGAAGATTATACGAAAATCACATATGATCTAACCCTCCATTTTGCAAATACGCTCTTAAAACTGAATCCCGAAATGACTTTTTGTTATGTGTCCGGACAGGGAACTGACAGTACAGAGAAAAGCCGTATGATGTGGGCCAATGTAAAAGGAAAAACAGAGAATGCCATACTTGCACTTCCCTTTAAGAAGGCCTATATGTTCCGACCAGGATTTATACAACCCATGAAAGGGATTAAATCGAGTACAAAAATGTACAACACAATGTATACTTTGATAAAACCCTTTATGCCGGTATTGAAATTGTTTTTTCCTAAATCTATTACAAACACAGACCGGGTCGGGAAAGCAATAATAAATTCTGTCACGATTGGATATAATAAGACGCATTTGGATAATAAGGCTATTAACCAGCTTGCGGCAAGCTGATTCAATTTTTTAATGTAATTCTATGAAAGCACTTGTTCTCGAAGAGTATAATAAGCTGGTATATAAAGATATGCCTGTGCCGGAAATTAAAAGTAATGAGGTTCTTGTTCGTGTGAAAGCCTGTGGCATTTGTGGCAGTGACGTTCATGGTATGGATGGCAGCTCAGGCCGGCGAATACCACCTATTATAATGGGACATGAAGCGTCTGGCGTCATCGAGAAGACAGGCGCAGATGCAAGTAATTGGAATCCTGGAGACCGGGTAACATTTGATTCAACTATATATCCTTTGAATGATTGGTTCACCGAGAAAGGTATGTACAATCTAAGTGAAAACCGTAAGGTTTTGGGCGTTTCGCCCGGTGAATACAGGCAACACGGTGCATTTGCCGAATATGTCGCTGTTCCTGAGCATATTTTATACAGATTACCTGAGGAAGTTGATTTCGTCCAGGCTGCAATGGTGGAACCTGTTGCGGTCGCGTGTCATGCAATGGAATTGACAAAATTATCAGCACGAGACACGGTAGCTGTTGTCGGGGTCGGAATGATCGGTCTTTTCTTAGTCCAGGTTCTTTCAAATTCTGAGGTTGGACAGATTATAGCCGTTGATATCGATGATCAGAAACTTGATCTGGCAAGGCAATTTGGTGCGCATCGCACATTGAATCCAAATAAGCAGGATGTTCAAAAGGAAGTACTTAAGGTTACTGAAAACCGGGGTGCAGATGTTGTGTTTGAAGCGGTCGGGAATACGGAAAGCCTGAATTTATCGATTGAAAGCGTTAGGAAAGGGGGGACGGTTACATTAATCGGGAATCTTTCCGCAGAAGTTCAATTTCCATTACAATCCGTAGTAACCCGTCAGATCCGGGTACAGGGGAGTTGTGCGATTGCCGGTGAATATCCCATGGTCCTGAAGATGATGCAAAAAGGATTGATTAACACAGAACCGATGTTAAGTGCCACGGCACCTCTTTCCGAGGGGGCTTCCTGGTTTAAAAGACTTTATGATAAAGAACCCGGGCTGTATAAAGTAGTACTAATTCCATAATTATAATCTAAATGTTTAAAACAGGTATCATAGGATGTGGTAAAGTCGCTCATCTGCACGCAAAAGCATTACAAAACCTGCCGAAATCAGATTTTACAGCAGTTTGGAGCCGAACTCCTTCAACTGCGAAAAAATTTTCAGTTCAATATGGGGTAAAGCCATATTCAGATATATCGTCGATGATTAAAGAGGAGGCGCTTGATTTTGTCATAATATGTACCCCACATCCTTTTCATAAGGATCCCACCAATCAGGCGCTGGAAGCCGGTGCCCATGTCCTGGTGGAAAAACCACTGGCTTCTTCCCTGGAAGATTGTGATTCTATGATCGATACTGCTGAAAAGTTTAACAGAACTTTAGGTGTTATAAGCCAGAGGAGGTGGTACGCTCCGGTAGTGCGGGTAAAAGAAGCCATAGATCAGGGAAAAATCGGAATACCGGTCTTGGGTACTGTCAATATGTTAGGATGGAGGGATGAAGACTATTATAATGCTGATCCATGGCGGGGTACCTGGATAGAAGAGGGTGGAGGTGTTCTTGTGAACCAGGCACCGCACCAGTTGGATATATTATTGTGGTATATGGGGGAGATTGACGAATTGTTTGGCATGTGGGGAAACTTGAATCACCCATATATAGAAGTGGAAGATACCGCACTTGCTGTGATACGTTTTACGAATGGAGCATTAGGGAATATAATCGTGAGCAATTCCGAAAAACCCGGGATCTATGGGAAAGTCCATGTCCATGGCAAAAACGGGGCCTCTGTTGGTGTGCAGACCGATGGAGGGGCCATGTTTGTGGCTGGCATGTCAAGTGTGCTGGAGCCGCCTGTCAATGACTTGTGGTCTATACCCGGGGAGGAAAAATTGCTTCAAAAATGGATAAAGGATGATTCTGAATTTTTTAATTCCATTGATCCGACGGTATACTATATGGAACGGCAGATCGAGGATTTTCTGAGGGCTCTTGATGAAGTGTGTGAGCCCTTGGTTTCCGGTTTGGATGGGAGAAAGACTGTTGAACTATTTACTGCCATTTACAGGTCTCAACGGGATAATAAAGTTATTAAGTTTCCCTTGAATCCTGAAAGAGACCGTAATGATTTTGATGGCCGGGTGAAGATTTGAGATGTTATGGATTAACTTTAATAACATGGTTAAGCATTGAGAAGCTTAGGACGGATTTTGATGGCAGGTTGTAGGGATGAAGTGCCATTGCAAACGAAGGTATTAAATGTTAATTCAAATTAGGGGGCGAGATGGCAAGACTAATGGAGGGATGAAATATTATTTCAAATGATGGGACAGGATGTCCTTGTAAATGAAGAGATTAAATGTTTAAGCAAATTAAGGGACGGGGTTTTTGCCAATCAGGACTAATGACTTTTGATCTTGCTGAAATATTTTTTAAATTCTTTTCTGACTCTGGGAGCGAGTAACAGCGTTGAGGTCATGGTGGGAATAGCCATCAATGCATATACTCCATCCACGAAACTTATCAATACATTCAGGGAAGTAACCGCAGAAACAAAAATACCAATCAGGTATATGTAGTTATATAGTTTCTTATACTTCGCCCCGAAAACAAAAGCAAAGCATTTTGTACCGTAATATGGAAAGGCAAAAAGGGTTGTTAGTGCAAAAAACAAAACGCAAACCATTAATATGTAAGTGCCTGCGCCAGGGAGTGCTTTCTCAAATGCAATGGCAGTCAGAGTTATCCCGTCAGTATCCGGGTTGATCCAAACTCCAGTAATAATAAGGGCTAGAGCGGTCAAGGTACATACGAGCAGAGTATCTATTGCCGGTCCAAGCATTGCGACCAAACCTTCTCTGATAGGTTCGTTTGTTTTGGCGGCACTATGTGCCATGGGTGCAGTACCAATGCCAGCTTCATTAGAAAATGTGCCACGTCTTACGCCGGTTATGATCAATTGGCCCAATGCGCCTCCCAATAGTGCATTGCCGGTAAATGCATCTTGGAAAATAGATCGAAATGCAGGGATAATGTCTGTTGAGTTTAGAAGTAATATCAATATAACCACAATAAAATAAACTGCGATCATAATGGGTACGAGCTTGCCCACAACCTTTCCAATTCGTTTGATACCACCAAATATTACCAGAGCGGATATGGCCGCCAGTGAGAGTCCCATTACCATGTTAATGCCCATGACATTGTCAACTCCTGCAGGGATCAGGAAAATATCTCTTATGGCTTGTGTAAATTGGTTAACCTGAAACAATGGCAATACACCAATCATTCCAGCCAATGAAAAGAAAATAGCCAAAGGTCTCCAGTTTTTCCCCAATCCTTCGGTGATCACATACATGGGCCCACCCTGGAGCTCATTGTTTTCATCTTTTCTGCGATACATAACTGCCAGAGAGCAACTGAAAAACTTAGTCGCCATTCCGAAAAAAGCACTGATCCACATCCAGAATATGGCACCTGGCCCCCCGGTAGCTATTGCAATGGCTACACCACTGATATTTCCCATTCCAATTGTAGATGCCAGGGCTGTTGACAGTGCCTCATAGTGATTGATGTCTCCCGGATCATCCGGATCATCGTACTTGCCGATCAAGATCCTGAAAGCATGCCTGAAATACCTGAAGGGAGCAAGGCCTGAATAAAAGAAAAAGAAGATCCCACCTCCAATTAAAAGGATCAATAAAGGCAATCCCCAGATAATATTCGTGAATTCTATAATATACCGGCCCAATATCCTAAAAATTTACATATTAATAATAAAAATATTATCTTGCTCATGGGGATGACATTTTTATAAAAATATTCTAATTATATTATAAATTACGCATAAATAGATTATTTATAAAATTGAATACTTTTGTCATTACGCTTATTTACATATATGAAATTATCCATCGTATATTACATTCTGGCTTTCGGAATAATTTTTACAACGGGTTGTAAAAAGAGATACAGTGATGATCCAAGGGACTTATCAATGTTTGAGCGACTAGCTCATGAAAGGACAGATGATGACGTCATGGAAGACTTTATCGATAGTCTGTTATTAAGGATGACGCTCACTGAAAAGGTTGGCCAGATGATGCAGATCAACGAATCTTTTTTTAGTGTGGAAGAAGCCAGTATGGATGCAACGGGAACTCAGTCCCAATCTATCGATACAGCGAAACTGGAGGAAGTCATTCACACATATCAGATCGGTTCAATTCTGCAAGGAGGAACACGAACTGCTGATGAATGGGTTAAAATATCCCGTTTATTCCAGGAAATAAACATGAAGAATTCAACTAACGGGATCCCTGTTATTTTTGGTATCGACCATATTCATGGAGCCAATTATCTGGCAGAAGGAACGGTATTC
This sequence comes from Cyclobacteriaceae bacterium, assembly GCA_024644875.1. GTDB lineage: Bacteria > Bacteroidota > Bacteroidia > Cytophagales > Cyclobacteriaceae > JAGTVG01. The sequence continues at coordinate 21,252 of JAHEGY010000061.1, read as the reverse complement.
CCACACCAGTTGAATATAGGAGCAACATTCAACCCGGCATTCGCATATGAAATGGGCAAATATACAGCGCTGGAGGCAGCTCCTCTGGGACATCATTGGAACTTTGCCCCAGTTTTAGGAATTGCTACAAAGAAAAACTGGCCCAGATTATACGAAACTTTTGGTGAGGATACCCATCTGTCGACGATCATGGGCGTGGAGTATGTAACAGGGTTACAGGAAACGCATATAGGGGATTATAAAATGGCCGCATGTGCAAAACACTTCATCGGGTATTCGATACCAAATAGTGGCTGGGACCGTACCGAAGCGGATGTTAATGCTCAGAAATTGTATGAATTCTTAACTCCACCTTTTCAGGCATCCATAAAAAGTGGGGCTATGACTGTTATGGCAAACAGCGGTGCAATCAACGGGATACCAGTGCATTCCTCATTTCATTATTTGACAACAGTGTTGAGAGACGAACTTGGATTTGAAGGTGTTTTGATAACTGATTACCAGGATGTTTATAAGCTTAATACGCTGCATTTTGTGACGGAAAATGAGAAAGAGTCAACCTATAAGGCCATCATGGCCGGTATTGATATGGTCATGGCACCATGGTCACTGGAATTCAGTGACTACTTAATTGCTCTTGTCAAAGAAGATAGAATTGCTGAAGAAAGGATAGATCTTTCGGTTAAAAGAATATTAAGGTTAAAATATAAACTTGGAATATTTAAGAATCCCTATCCATCTGAAAATTATCATGAAACCATAAATACTGAAGAGGCACAAAAAGCAGCCAGAGATGCTGCTGCAGAGTCTATCGTGTTAATGAAAAATGAGAACCGGCTCTTACCATTGGGAAAACCAAACCGTATAACAGTTATCGGAACCAATGCAGATTCAAAAATGGGATTATGCGGTGGTTGGACATATTCCTGGCAAGGTGATAATGAGAGCCTGTATCCTGACTCCATGCTTACAGTTTATGAAGCCCTAAAATCTGAGTTTGAAAACACACGGGTCACTCTCTCCGATAAAGCACACCTGAGGTATTATGCTGGTATTTCAGATGCTGTTATAATAGTTACAGGTGAAAAACCATATGCTGAGGGATTAGGAAATATTGATAACATGTCACTTCCATCAGATGAAATAGCGCTGATTGAAACAGCCATAGCAACTAAAAAGCCTGTTATACTGGTATTGCTGGAGGGAAGACCCAGGATTATCGGTGATTTATTCGATAGATGCCATGCTGTAATATTTGCAGGATTACCAGGGATCTATGGAGGAGAGGCTTTAGCTGGGATCCTGAGTGGCAGGATAAACCCAAGCGCCAGGATGTCCATTACATACCCCTACCAGGGCGGGCATATGATATCCTATAATCATGGGAAGCGTGTATTTATTGGATTAAATGCCCAAAATCCTGAGTTATTGAAATACACAATAGGAGGATTTGGCAGCGGTGTAAGTTATACACAATTTGAATACTCAGATCTTACCCTGAGTGATACTGTTATTTCAGAAAATGACCAGTTAGAGCTTTCGGTTAAGGTAAAAAATACCGGAAACCGGGAAGGGAAAGAGGCTGTTTTATGGTATATCACCGATGAAGTGGGTACCTACAGCAGGCCCGTTAAACAATTAAAACATTTTGAAAAACAATTTTTATTACCTGGGGAAATAAAAGAATACAATTTCACCATAGATCCGGAGATTCATCTTTCATATCCTGATGACCAGGGACGGAAAATGATTGAAGATGGTTATTTTAAGATCATGGTAGGATCGCTTGAATCAAGAATTAAGCTTCAATCCAATTAGAAATACCCATCAAATTATCATACTGAACACTAATGTTCTGGAAAGTGTCCAGATCTGCACACGTATTGATTAATCCTGTTTTCCTAAAGCATTGATTTAATGCATATTATAATTTATGGCACGCTCTTGGGATTGTAGTAATTATTATCGCTGATAATTTAAATTTTACTGCCATGAAAAAAGTTCCATATTTAATTCTGCTGATCGTAATAGTTACTTTCAGCATGAGCATGGCCAGTAGTAATGAGAGAAAAGGATCTGATTTAACGGACGAAGTATCAATGGCTGAAATTGAGTTTGTCCATCAGATTGACCGCCTGAATGAAATATGTTTGAATAAACTGGATAATATTGAGGAATGCCTCCCCAAAGTGATTATTCTTGATGGTGATTGTAATATCATTGCGGCCGGCTTACGGACAAATTATATTATTGATCAACTTATGCCAACGAGTAGTTTTCTGACTAACGTTCAGGGTACTGATTATTATTCATTGAATTTCAGCATCTCAGGGCCTGTAAAAATGCTAATTACGAACAAATAATCCCGCGGTTCTGTAGGCTTATATTAAAAGGCGTTATCCGGGCAATTATTTCCTTGATATGCGCCATATTAACTGGCAAACACAGGTCAATCTTACAGGTTAACCATATCCTGATGGATAAGATCTGAATTGCAGGACCCTCCGAATTCTGGTTGGAATGTGGTATGGTGAATATTATATTTCTTGCTTAAGTGTATCCTCATATTTTTCATTATTGAACATGCTGCGCTTATAGGAATGTCCTTTTCAAAATCAATATGGGCTTCAAACATATATTCATGATCAGTAAGTTGCCATAAATGGCCATGATGAATATTCTTTACCTCTTTGAATTCAGAAAGATCATTGGCTATGGCCTCCATGTCAATTCCTGGAGGTGTGAATTGCATAAGGACTTTTAAGCTCTGAATTACCAGTTTCCACCCAAAGATCATAAGATAGATAGCTATGGCAATAGATAAGATCGGATCGACAATTGTCAGATTGAAGAAGTATATGGCCAAGCCTCCAAGGAGTACGGCAATAGAAGAGAGCATATCCGTAAATAAATGTAGATATGAAGATCGGATATTCATGTTCTCTTTAGCATCCCGTTTCAGGATCAAAACACTCAATCCATTAGCAAGAATACTGAAAGCAGCCATGGACATGACCAATATCGCATTTACTTCAGCATCCGAGGAATATATGATCCTCTCTATGGATTCATAAATCAAAAGTGCTCCAACGATCAGTAGAATACTGGAATTTATAAAGGCGGCAATTATTTCAGCCCTTTTATAACCAAACGTTTGATCCTTTGTGGATTTTCGCCTTGTCAATCGATTGGCGATATAACTTAAGAATAGGGAAGAAGTATCACTGAAATTATGAAAGGCGTCGGATAAAAGGGCTAGCGAATTGGCGAAAATAGCTCCTAGTATCTGAACGACTGTAATAAGAAGGTTTAAAAAAATTGTAAGGATCAATTTTTTGCCTCTTAAATTACTATGTGCATGGTGATTGTGATCGTGCATTTTCCCCTCCGGTATGATGCAAATGTATTACAACCAATTCATTTCTCAAATTTCCGGGACAAGGTGCTTCCCCAAGTTTAGTTTAAGGGACGAGATATAGTTATATAAAACCTTGAATCCAAAGAATATAAATCGTACATTCAAGGTTAACCAAAATCCTATTATCATGACAAAAGTAATTATCACTGCTGAGGTGGAAGACTCAGCCAAATGGGAAGCCGGCTTTCGCTCACATGCTGATCTGTTCAGGACTATGTCCCTCAAAAAGGCCATTCAATTCTCTACAAATGATAGTAACGAAGTAGCCATTTGTGGCGAACCTGATGATCTCAGTTTGTACCTTAAGATTCTTGATTCCCAGGAAACCGCTGACGCGATGGCATATGACGGCGTAAAAAGGGAAACCGTTAAGATTTTTGTTCTTGACAAGGAATTAGCGTTATAGTAAAAGAATAATCCCGGTATAAAAAGGAAGGGCCGGTTCCGGACTTCCTGGAGAGAAATTCCGATTAAATATTTATATCGGCGAGGATTGTTATGTGCCACTGATATTGGAAAGATGATACAAAATTGGCTTGTCTAAAGGTGTCCAGAAACTGGTCCGTACACCAGCTTTTTTCAATACATTATTGGTCCAGACATTGCAGGTTTTGAAAAGATGAAACTTCAATGGGGATTCAAAAAAAAGATCATAATCACCATATCCCGGGTGATTGACTTTTAAAAAATATCCATTCTTGCTCATGGAAAAGGAATTGATAATGTTTTCCACAATTTTCTTATATTCGCTATCAGATAGTACTATCTTTTTAGTAAGATCATTTTCCCCAGGTTCAGGCCAGAGGGTGACATGCATCACTGATTCGCTTGGAATAAATAAGGCCTTCACTGCGGTATTTAATTTCAGATCGGACCATTCCGGTGTATTCAGGTAAAATCCCTTATCTCCCCATCCAAAGGCTATATGTGAAGCATTTGTCCAGCCATTTCCAAAGTGAGATGGTTTAAAAAGATCCTGCCAGTTAATAAATTCAGATTTGACAGGAAGTACCAGATCGGTGTGGACTCCATTAGATGAAACATAAATACTAATCCCTTCTTCTGCCGGGAAAAATGACCTGTTTACAGGGATCAGGCTTAAGAGAAATGCCAGAATCAGAAAGAATATTATTTTCAAGAAAATACCCGACAATAGATATTAATTTACTCTATACCAGTAAACGTAGTAATTGACCTGGAAGGGGCTTCATATGTTATCGATCCACCCTCGACAGCATAAGTTCCAATTTCCTTATAAGATTCTATATTGTCAATTGATCTGATGGCTTTGAAGGATTTATACTTAGTCCCGTTAAGATCAATTTTAACCTTCCTGGCCTGCAGGTTGCTGTCGTCCGTAATATCTATTAGAAAATACAGGTTTTCAGTGTCATAACATGCTTCCCAGGTTGCAGAGAAACTGTCCTTGGTATTCGGATGACTTTTCTCTTTTATCATATATTCCTTTGTATTTACCCAATCCGTTTCAAGGATTCCTTCAAAATCTGACTTTGTGGGGTTATAATGGATGGAATATTCATATGAATCATATCCTGTTGATAGTACAAAAGGACCTCCTTCTGCCCATCTGATTTCACCTGCCAGTGCGTATGCGCCATCTTTTACTTTTATTTCAATATTCAGTGGCCGGCCTCCTTTGGGGCTCAGGTTTATTTGCTTCAATGGGAAAATAACTTCGAGAAGATAACCTTTTTCAGTCCTTATAGATTTTGTATTAATATTCTTGTATTTATCTCTTTGGTTTTCTTCCCTGTACAAATTATATAATGGGTCCTGGTTGCTGAAGGTATAATTAATACCATTCAGATTTATATCAACCGCATCAGAACGATATGCTACCCAATTGTTCACATTGACCACTATGAAAGCATCTGAATTATTGGTATCGTTACTTGAAAATCCCAGTAATTGTACTTCAGAATCCATGCATTCAGTATAAGCAACACCCATCCCAGGCTGACCAGCTCGTGTAAAATGCTTATAGACATTATATCCAGGCAATACTTTGTAAGTACTGTCTTCAGATACCAGAATGGCCGTATTCGGATTAGGGTCATCAGATTTCCAATGTGTTGGCCTTTTAATAACAACCCAGGGAATATACGCATTAACTTTGGCCAGATAGATGTTCATCCAGATCTGCCAGGCAAAATCCACATCCATATTTCCCCAACTTGCAGAAGTTACCCAGGCATGAAGATCAGGCTTCTCTTTCCTGATCATATCAGTCCCTATGTTGCTGGTGCCAGCAAACCATCTATGTCCGCCTGGCAATAAACGGTAAAAATTATGCGACGTGATGAGAGATAAGTTTTTTAATGAATTGGGATTATCCAGGATATGTTGCGCATAGCCACTGTAATAGAACTGGAACCATCTTGAACATTCCCCCGGAGTCAAGCCAACATCATCCAATCCATGTTCTTTCATCAACCCAGGCATAAAATCAAGAAATTCTGCGACTTCTTCAGGCCTCCAATATAAATTGTAATCATGCCCATGATCGAAATTAGCATAATTTCCTTGGACTGGCCATCTTCTCCAGTCTTCCCCTTCATTATGCAACGAGATATACTTAAGGGGATATTCTTTGCTTTTGAGGTACTTCGCCCAATCAATCATGTAAAAGGCAATATCTTCCTTGTGGTCAGGATCGATATCGCGTCCCCGCAAGGTTTTTTGTTTTGTCATATAGGCCGGGGGACTATACAGCGTGGTGATTACCGATAATTCACCTCCCCATTCCCTGGTTTTAGTCAATCCCAGGTCAAAAAACTCAAACATATATTTTGTGGTTGTTTCATGATCATACGCACCTCCTTTTTCCTTCTGATGCAATGGATCAAGGAACATTTTAACAATTCCAGGTTTTAAACCATCTGCTCCGAAGATCATTTCTATGATTTCATTCTTCTGTTTTTGGTTCAAAATACTGAAACCCCCGTATTCCTGAGGAAAATCATTGTAATTCCTTGTATGTGCTGTCTGGACATAATTTACTCCGAAACCATCCCATTCCCTCAGGTTATTCGCATAATCAACTTTTGCCTTTACGGTACCAAGATCTTCATACTGTCCAACGGCCAGAATTGAGATCAGGATGTTAAAGCCTGTTAATAAGATAAACTTTCCGGTTTTCCGATTTAATTTCATATTAATCTCCAAAGAATGTTGTGACAGAGCCTTTTGGTGAATCAAAAACAATTTTACCCTCCTTCAGAGTGTAGTTTCCTGAAGGGCTGTAAAGCTTTGTTTCATCCTCAGTGGTTTGATATGCACTGAATTTGCTGCTTGATGTACCACTCAAAGCCACCGAGATCTTTTTATCCTCATCGCTCCAGTTAACCACAATAAAAGCATCTTTATTGCCTGTGTTATTTGAGGAAAATGCGATCATGGCTACCTGAGAATCCATTGACATGGTTCTGGCTACTTTCATACCCGATTGTCCGGCACGTGTACACTGCTTATAAAAATAATATCCACGCCTTACCTCGTATGACCCGTCTTCCCGAACTGTAAAGGCCGATCCAGGATTTGGATCACCTCCCACCCATGATGGAGGACGTTGAATGCCAGACCAGGGAATGATACCATTAACCTTCGAGGTGTATATATTTCCATGCATTTCTTTTATATTTTTGGCATCCATATTACTCCAGCTTGTGGAAGTAACCCAGGCCTTTAGCATGGGTCGCTTTTCACGGAGCAGGTCTATCCCTTCTGATGTATGGGGCCCGAACCATCGGTTTCTGTATCCACCACTATAAAATCCATGTGAGGTGATCAGGCCCAGTTTCTGAAGTGCTACTTCATCCCGGTACAGGGCATCGGCATAGCCCCATGTTGAAAACCTGAACCAATTGGAAGGTTCCCCATTTGTAATACCAACCATGCCAAGGCCCTCGGCATCCATTTTATCCCTCATGGCTATGACAAATTCTGTGACCAGTTCAGGTGGCCAGTACATGTTATAGTCATGACCTTCACCAATATTACCATGGCTTCCATCCGCAGGCCATCGCCACCAGTCTTCTCCCTCATTGTGCAGTGAGATATATTTTAATGGAAATCCTTCCTCATTTCTAAGATATTTTGCCCAATGAATAAGATAATTACAGAGTTCATCTTTCATATTCGGATCAAAATCGCGTCCCCGTAAGAACTTCTGTTTTGTTGCCCAGGGTGGTGGGCCATATAATGTTGTGATAATCTCCAGATCAGCACCCCTGTTTCGTGTTATTTTCAGACCTTCCCGGACGAAATAACGCATATTCTCAGTGGTTTTCGTATGATCAAACGGACCATCCGGGGAGGCCTGATGCCAAGGATCATAGAACATTTTTACCAGACCAACTTTCAGGCCATCCTCACCAAATACCATATTTACAATCTCCATTTTTTCATTTTCATCCAGAAGACTGAATCCGCCATATTCCTGAGGATCATCAGTATAATTCACTGTCTGTGCTGTTTCCACATAATTGAAGCCAAATCCATCCCAATCCCTGATGCTTTCATCAAAATGAACTTCCGTCCTAATGGCTGAAAAGTTTTCTGACTGGGCTAATGAGTCAATATTGAATAGAAAAATATTACCTGTTAAAAATATGATACTAATGAACAGAAAATATGAATGCCTATAGTTTTTCATAATAGTAATAACCAAAAAATATTTTTTAAATCCTCATTAAATAATCTCCAATATAGGAAAATTAATGTTTAAATAAGTGGGGGAATTTTAATTTGTATCCCTCAATGATTAATTCTGCAATATTCCTTCCCATGTAGTTCTGTATTATAACCTCATTGAATGCATCTGGATTATTTCTAACCCTTTCATCAGTGTGTTCAGCACTGTTCAAAAGACTTTTAAACATCATCCTGTAACCCCCGAAATTCCAGGTTTGTCTCCCATAGGGGGCATCACTTGCACAGGCAATATTTTTGCAGAACGGTTCACCTTCAAGTGTATAGGAGATGAAATCACTTTCAATATGCGTATCCCTTTTTGCACTTTGTACAAAGAAAAGATTAGGGCATTTCAATCCCAGTTCCCTGGTTTGGTTATACAGCTCTTCCGCTTCATTGTAACTGGCTCCGCCACCACCCATATGAATGCCAATAATCCGGATCTCAGGAAAAGAACTGGCTATCTTTTCAAGTCCTTCTGCAGGTGTATAGGGCGTATCAGCGCCATAATGAAATGCAGCAATACCATTATTCTCTGCAATTTTTTCCACGATAGTCATCACCTCTACACCATCTATAGGAAAGGCATTCTGTGCAGGATTCATTTTAACGATCAGAAAACCAAAATCATTCATGAAGATGTCAACAATCTTCATGGCCTTGTCTAATCCCAGGGCTTTTGGATCAGTCCATCCGGCAGGTATGAATTTCTCGGGATAGGACTGACCAAGATGAAATATATACTCATTAGCCTTGAGGAGGCAGTTATAGTTTTCAGACTGATTATCGGTATATGGAGTCGCCGCTGGATTTTGCCAGATGAGTGACATATCCACCGCGGCCATTTTCATTTCTCTTAAAAGTTCATCTCCTGAAATTGGCCGACCGTGATAATAATTTTTCGAATTTTTGTATTTTTCAAGAATCTTACCCGATAATAGACTAAGATCACTTGGATGTGTATCGGAATCGATGGCCAGATGGTCTTTATTTTTAATTAGGAAGTTAACCTGGTGAATGATGCGTTGAGAAACATCAGCAATCATATTGAAGAAATTAATATTGAAAAACCGTGCTGTTTTCTATAAATTCCTTATCCGGTTTTATGTTTATAATTTCAGCCAGAGAAGGATTAAACCATATTTGTGTCTGCTTATTTTTAGCCTGTGGGATTGAAGCGGGATCCTTCCCGCCTAAAATGCTCAGGGCGGTTTCAGCAGCCCATACACCCTGTTCTGATTGAACTTTAGTTAGTCCGAATACACAGTAGGGCATCATAAAATCATCACAGGACATAACAGGTTTTTGAATATTTTCCTTTATAAAACTTATCGCAAGTTGTTTATCCCAATTTGATATGGCCCCGTTTGTAGGAATATAGACCAGGTCACTTGAACTGTTCCCTTCCAGGAATCCTTCTTTCCAGGCATCGAAATCTTCAACAAGTTTGTAATGCAGATTTAATCCGATGTCATCACAAATCTCAGCAATGTATTGTATGTTCTTCTGTTCAGAATTAGAATTTTCAGAAAGCACATAAACATTCTGAATATCAGGATGAAATGATTTTGTTAACTCGATACCTTGCTCAAAGGGAAGAACTTCGATCATCCCGGTAATATGGGAATCAGGCAGTTCATATTGATCAGTCGTCCAATTAACTCCACAATAAACAACGGGTATTGTAAGGTCTTTCAAATAAGCACTAACAACATAAGCTACTGCATTATCATCCGATGCAATTATGAGGTCAGGAGATTTATATTTGATAGAGTCGACAATTTGCCGGGAGATCCTTTCTATATATTCAGGTTCCAGGTTTCTTTTTGTATCCATATAGATCACTTTCAGATCAACATCTTTCCCCTCCAGTGTTTCATATATTCCCCTGGCAATATCATCACTGGAGCCATATCCGGCATGATAAGAGTTAATATATAATATACTTTTTCTATCGGTTTGTTCGGTGCATCCGGCAACCAGTAATATCAATATTAAATACGTAAAGAATTCAATTAATCTTTTCATCTGTTTAAAATTTTTTGATTCCTAAATGTTCAAAAAATTTGAAGACATTCAGGAACTCACATAAATTTTAATCATTCTATTCTGCGAAGTTAGAATGAAGAAAAGTCATGTTCGTTTCATACCATTGAAATTAATCAATATTTCTTATAGCCTGAACTATTCGCCTCGCATTTTCACCTAAAATCTTATACATTTCTTCGTAGGCCGGTTCGGTAGCAGTTACAAATTCCGCCTTATCGGGATAGGTAAAGGTCACGCCTTCACTTTTCATTTTTTCTTCCAGATCTAAATCAAGTTTTCTCATATATTCAAGTTGCCACATACTGGATTGTTTAATACAATCGAGTATCAGCTGCTGGTCATTTAAGTCTAAACTTTCCCATAGGCGTTTACTGGCGGTAATATACAAACTATTGTAGATATGCTGAGTTTTTGCAATGTATTTTTGTGATTCGTATAATCTCCCATACCATATGTTTTGCAGGGGATTTTCCTGCCCGTCGGCTACTCCCTGGATTAAGGCAGTATACAACTCGGAAAAACTCAATGGGGTTGGAATTCCGCCCAGGGCCTTTATTGTTTGGATCTGAGCAGGATTTTCAGGTGTTCTGATCTTTAATCCTGCCAGGTCCGAAGGATGGTTGACAGCTTTGTTTGAAGTCGATATATTGCGAAAACCGTTTTCATAAAATCCAATAAGAACAATACCATTATCTTCAAGACTTGATGCCACTTCCCGCATTATCGGACCTGTATTAACTTTAATGGCATGCTCCCTGTTTTTATATAGATATGGTAATTCGAACAGGGTAAATAAGGGCTCGTAGGTATTAAGAATACCACTAAGGCATATATCCAGGCTACCAATGGTAAGCATCTCCTGCATTTCCTTTTCGCTACCTATTTGAGCGCTGTGAAATATTTTCACCTTCAATCTTCCATTACTCTTTTCTTCAAGACATGTACTAAAATATTCCAGGGCTTGTGAGAACGAGTGACTTTTCCCATGGGTTAATCCCACCTTAATCACACTGGATTTCTGTTCAGGCCGGCATCCGAATAGAAACAGGATGGAGATCATTATTATGGTCAGTGGCTTTCTCACTATTTCATAATCAAATTTGGCAGATACATTGATAAAATTGGGATATATGTAATGATAAGTAATATTATGATCAGAGGAAGTAAAAAAGTTAGAATACTCTTCATTAATACTTCCACTTTTAATCCACTGATATGGGACATAACAAACAGGCAGACTCCTATGGGAGGTGTGGCTACACCGATCATCAGGTTAACTACCATTATTACACCAAAGTGGATTGGATCGACATTTAATGACATTGCGAGTGGATAGAGGATCGGAGTAAAAATGATCAAAACCACACCTGCCTCCATTATGGCACCAAATACGAGAAGCAAGATATTTATCATGAATAATACGGCATAGGGATTGGATGTGAAAGCAGTGACAAATCCTGTTATTTTTTCACCGGCAGATTCTATTGTCAACACATATGAAAAGGAGGCTGTAGTCGAAATAATGAAGGTGACTACAGAAGTTGTTATCATAGTTTCTACAAAGATCTTGGGCAGGTCCTTCAGTTTAATGGTTCTGTACACAAAGAAACTGATAATCAGTGCATAAGCTACTGCCACTGCTGCTGCTTCCGTTGGGGTGAATATTCCAGTAGCTATTCCGCCAAGCATTATGACCGGCATTAACAGAGGAAGGAAGGAATCTTTAAAAGCCAGAATAAGTTCTTTAAAGCTCTTTCTTCGGTCGGTTGGATAATTGCGTAATGCACTTACTACATAAATTGTTATCATCAAGGCAAAGGCCAGTAAGATCCCGGGAATTATCCCCGCCAGGAAAAGTTTACCAACAGAATTCTCTGTAATTGCCGCATAAAGAATAAAGGGGATGCTAGGAGGGATCACCGGACCGAGAACAGAGGCTGCAATGATCACAGAAGAAGAGAATTTGCTGTCAAATCCATTCTCCTTCATAGCTTTCAGCTCAATTTCTCCAAGTCCCCCGACCGCTGCAACAGCAGATCCGGACATCCAGGCAAAAATAATACTGGCCACAACATTAGCGTGTGCCAATCCACCTTTGATCCCACCTACCAAAACTCTTGCAAACCTGAAGATACGATCTGTTATACCTCCCGCATTCATAAGTTTCCCGGCCAGAAGAAATAAAGGAATGGCAAGAAATACGTAAGAATCTATTCCGTTTACCATTTTATGAGGTACAGAAGCCAGAGGGATATCACTAAAATACCATAGGGCAAGAATTGTAGCCATGCCAAGCGATATGGCCACCGGCATCCTGAATAATGCCAGTACTATAAACCCTATAATTAGAATATAAAGCATTATACCAGTTCGGGTTTATGTTTAAGGTTTTCTTTGAGGAACTCAATACTGAACATAAACATCATTAGTGAGGCAAGCGGTACAGGTATATAAAGCCATGATTGGGAAATTCCCAAAATCGGAAATTCAGTATTCCAGATCAATACAACCACTTCTGTTGACCAAAGGAATATCAGTATAAAAAATAAAATGGACAGGAGGTTGATCGTAATCGATATCAAAATTTTGAATTTATCAGGTAGTTTATCATAAATGAAGGATATGATAATATGCCCTTTCTTGTAATAGGTGATTGCGGCGGCCAGGAAGCATGACCATACGAAAAACAGCCGGCTTAGTTCAATAGAGGCAATAAATGGTGATTTTAAGATATATCGGGTGAACACGTTGATGCAAACCATCAGGAAAAAAAGGATCGCGGTGAGTGCTGTTGCCCAGTACAGTGTCTTGTAAAAATATCTATTGAGCTTTTTAATCAAGGTGATATATTAAAAAATATTTCCTGCCAAATATATGGGGAATATTGGAAAATTCGAAATCAGATTTGGTGCTCTGTAAGAATGCATAGGAAACTGCTGACCGAAATGTGAAATTACCTGCATCGTTTGGTAAGAAAATGATCCGTATCGGGTTACGGTAGAAAATCACCCGCGTCATTTAATAAAAAACTATCCGTATCGGGTTAAGTATAGAAATTCCCCGGATGGAGTAAGGTTAGAAAATCTCCAACATTCAATCAGGTTTTAATCCCAGGTCGAAAATCACGATAAATAAGCGTAGTGGTATTTGTTAATCCCACTAATAGATTGAATTAAACTTATTGTAATAGGATCTCAACACAGATAAATTTGTGAAATATTTGTTTTATCCTTAATTTATCAACTGGTAAATTAACCTCGAAGTTTTTTAAAAATATTTAAATCCGCAAATCTTATGATCAATCGAAGGAAAGCAATATCCAATATTGCACTGCTCTCATCCTCTGCCATGTTATCCGCATCCTGTACCTCAAAGAAAGAAATTGTTCAGGGGGATTTCCGTTTTTGTTTAAATACAAGCACAATCAGCGGATCAAACCCGGGTATACTGAAGTATATAGATATTGCTGCTGAGGCTGGATATGATGGCATTGAAGTCTGGATAAGGGACATAAAGGCTTATCTGGAAGAGGGGAATACAGCAGCTTCTTTAAAACAATATATTGATGATCGAGGTATGAAAGTGGAAAATGCCATAGGCTTTGCGCCCTGGATCAGTGGTGGGGAGCAGGGGATGGAACAGATGAGGGAGGAAATGGAAATGCTGGCGTTGATAGGAGGAAAGCGTATAGCAGCACCACCGGCCGGTGTTCCGGGGGATGAGCCGATGGATTTTTTCCTGGCCGGAGAGAAGTATGCTGAGATCCTTACACTTGGAAGGGAAACAGGCGTAATGCCGCAGCTGGAATTCTGGGGCGCTTCACCCGTTATGTGGCATATTGGGCAAGCGCTTATGGTAGCAGCATCCGCCGATGATCCTGATGTGAGGTTATTACCAGACATTTATCATATGTTCAAGGGAGGTTCCGGGTTCGATAGTTTAAAAATGCTGAACGGCCATATGATAGAGATCTTTCATATGAATGATTACGTCGGTTCAATTCCGAGGGAGGAACAGACAGATGCCGACAGGGTATACCCTGGAGATGGTGTTGGCCCGGTTAAGCAGGTCCTGCGTGACCTGAAGAACATGGGTGGGGTGAAAGTCCTATCCTTAGAGCTTTTTAACAGAATCTACTGGGAGCAGGATCCTTTTTCAGTTGCGAAAACTGGATTGGAAAAGATGAGATTACTGGTAAACGGAATATAACTTGGATTAATTGATACTTGCCAGGTTTTAAAGATCTACTTAAATTTAATTATCCCGGGGTTTGAGATTTAGCTATATATTATGAGAGTGAATTTGGCTCTGTAAAAGTGATTAAGATTGCTTCCTATAAAATGGGAGTTGCATAATTATCTGATTCAGTTCATCCTCCTGATTCTGACGTCAATTTCTTTGTACTTCTCCAGTAATTTGACAAGTTCATCTGTATCCGTATTTCCGAAATGGTATGGGTACAGTATTTTTGGGTTTAGTCGTGTGGCGGCATCGGCAACCATTTCAGGTGTCATGGTATATGGAAGGTTCATGGGAAGGAAAGCAACATCTATCTGTGGAAATTCATCTAATTCAGGGAAATTTTCAGTATCCCCTCCAATATATACTTTTATATCGGCAAGTGTCAATATATAGCCATTCCCTTCTCCCTTTGGATGAAAAGGACTTCCATTATCTCGTTTATGTACAATATTATATGCCGGAACTGCCAGGATCTCAATAGCCTTCACATTTTTCTTGTCCCAGTTCTTCATTACAATCCCATGGTCAAAATCCTGGGAGATTCTTTCCGTAATAATGATTTCGGTATCGGGCTTTGTGATCAGACCTATGGCCTCCTGGTTAAGATGATCTCCATGCTGATGTGTAACAAGAATGATATCTGCTTTAGGAAGTTTAGTATAATCAGCATAACTGCTTACAGGATCTATATGGATTATCAGATCATTGAAATTAAACATCAATGTGCCGTGTGCAATAAATGTAATTTCCAGAGCTCCTCCTGATGTCTTGATTATATCTTTCTGGAAATTGTTTTGTGCCATAACAAAGCTGAAGGATACAGCAATGATCAGAAATATTGATAAAGACTTTTTCATGATTATAAAAGTATGTGGATATTTAACAATTATGAATATCTAATATACGACAATGTGCATTGAAATATAAATTTCTCGTATTCTAAAAATGGATGTCGAGGGTAAAATTTTGATCATCTTATCAACGGCCGGATAAATCACAAATCAGGTTTACTACTTTCCGGAGTATGTGAACAAGCTAACTAAATATACGGTTATAGATGCCATCACAAAGGAGGATAACCGTGCACTTATTATTGCATCAAGCCATGAAATCTCACTCCATATAATGGTAGAGAGTGTGCCAATGATCATGCCGGTTAGTACGCCCTGCCAGGTGGTTTTTTTCCATTTAAGGGTCAGAAATAGGGCAGGGCCAAAGGAGGCGCCTAATCCCGCCCAGGCATAGGATACCATTGAGAATATAAGTTTTCCTGAAGAAACAGCGATTATGAATCCCAGAATCCCGATGATAATGGTTATCCCGCGGCTTAATTTTAAAAGTATCTTCTCGGAAACTTTCTTATTGAGTGTTTTATGATAAATATCCTCAATGACAGAGGAGGAAATTACCAGTAACTGGCTATCGGCAGTTGACATCATAGCGGCAATTGCCCCGGAAATGAAAATTCCAGCCAACCATGAGGGTAACAATTCGTTTGCCAGGTGTGGCATGACTTGTTCCACATCTTCAAAATAACCTTTTCCGTAAAGAGCCAGTCCTACCAGACCTATGACCAATCCGCCTGTAAAGGCCGGGATAACCCAGGCAATAGCTATTCTCCTGCTGATCTTGATCTTAGCGGGATTTTTTATTGACATAAAACGGGTTAAGAGGTGGGGTTGTCCCATATATCCAAAGCCCCAGCTGAGACCACTGATTATAAATGCGAAGGCCAGCCAGCCTGATTTGTTTCCGGTAAGACTTATATAACTATCACCTGACACGGCTATTGCCTGCGTAAACTCTCCTTTGGTGCTAAGAATTTCGGCAATACCGGCCAAAGGAAGTATTACAAGCGCACTGATCATGATGATCCCCTGTATCATGTCCGTAAAAGCTACGGCAAAGAACCCACCGAGCATGGTGTAAACGATGATAAAAGATGCTCCTATAACCATACCCCAGAACTGATCAATCCCAAAAGTGACAAACAAGACCTTACCAGCCCCATTGAACTGCGCAGAAAGATAAAATGTGAAAAAGAAAATGATGATCAGGGTGGCAGTGATCCTGATTGCGGTTTTCCCTTTCTGAAATTTTTGTGCAAAAAAATCCGGTAAAGTCATTGAATCCACTCTTTCAGATTCTCTGCGAAGGTCTTCCGCGATCACAAACCAATAAAATATAATTCCCCAGACACATCCAATGGCGGTCCAGACTTCAACAACACCCATGGCATAAGCCGCACCGGGCAAGCCTAATAATAACCAGGCAGATTCACCAGATGCCCTTTCGCTAAAGGCAACAACCCAGTGATTAACTTTCCGACCCCCGAGAAAAAAGTCAAAATGACTTTTATTTGAATTATAGGTGATCAGCCCGACAACCAGGATGATCAACAGGTATAGGATAAAACCCAGAAGTGTAAAGCTCATTTCGCTCAGATTAAATCAGAACGAAAGATAATAATAATTGTATAAAATCATAAGCGATACGGGTATGCTCAATAAAAATCCATCGAAATGCATTTATGATTATGCCTGAAAAGGGAAGAGTTCTATCTTACAAGGCTATGCTATTCAGGGATTGGATGATAGAAAAGAAGTTTGCCTTTTTTTACATTTTCTGAGTTGAATTCACTCAAAGCTACTTTCCGGCCACCAAAGCTGGTATTCTGATGCGCTAGTTGTAGTGAACCATTTTCTTTTACATCATAGACAATGGCTGTATGATGCTTGTAGTTTTCGGTAAATATCATATTTCCATCTTTATAAGATACCATTACATTTTCAAACTGGATGATATCGCCTGGAAGAACTCCTTCTTTTTCAGGATTATAAAGCTTGCCGAAAGTATAAATCGTGCTTTGTGAAGTCTTATCAAATTCAGCACCAGCGAAAGTTAAAGCCTGATCCGCCAGGTCCCAGCACTCCCCGCGTCCCACGGTCGAACCAATCACGGTTTTTACAAAGCTTATTACCCTGCTGTTGACATCAGGCATATCATTCTGGCTGTTGGCAGATAGCGGTAAACAACTCAGTATTATAAAAGATATAATCAATTTATTACAAGCCATATTGCATTATTACGGAATTATAACAAAGAGGATATAACAACTCAGGAAGTTCAGCTAAATTAAAGAATTTTTGCCTGGCCAGGTTCTTTATTTTAAATACCTGAAAGCAGATTTCATAAGTTCTTCCCGGTCGGCGGTTATTACCGGGTCACTGTAGATCTTTGAGGATAATTCGGCCACCACACCTTTTTTAAATCCTAATTTATCCGCCAGGTCTTTACAAAATTCAATTTCGGATTTAAATACTTTCCGGTCAATTTTCATCATCTGAATGACCATATACAGATATTGGAATTTTTCATCATTGGTTAATGCTTCGATAGGACCGATAGGTTCCGGTGTTTTGATCAATTCTTTTACTTCTGCTTCTGATATGTTATGAAGTTTCCCCAGATTAAATATCAGTCGTTCTTCACGTTCAGACAGTCTATTATCTGATATCGCCAATTGAATCATTAAACTTAATTGTTTCTTGCGCATAACCAGGTTTATTAAAATTTTTTCTCAAAATATTAAATAATATTTAATATATAAAGTAATGGCGGATTAATATACTGCCATAAAAACTGTTTGTCTTAACTAGTGAAAAAATCAAAGACATTGGCCAGCTGACTACTCTTGGTCTTATACAACTCAGTGTATGTGCATCTTTCACATATTACGGCTGTGAATTTACGATGCTGAACATCGAATATTTTGCTTAATAATCCACCAGTAGTGCTTACAGTTTCAGTTCGATATTGCCTGTTGTTGCATTTGGGGCATCGATAATTGATTTGTGATAAATTGTTTTTCATTTTTATAAATTTATTTTGAATATTCTTTAATTTCACTGGCTAGAGCAAATCTTAAGCCGGAGAGTCATGTTGGTATTTGACAGTTTATTTCTAAATTCATATTGGTTTATTTAAGGATGTCAGGGCATTACTTCCTGGTTCGTTTTCTTCCGGATTCTTTCAATGCTTTATCAATGATCCATTCTATTTGACCATTAGTACTTCTGAACTCATCTGCAGCCCATTTTTCAACCGCCTCCATCGATTCCTCGCTTATCCTTAATACAAATGGTTTTTTCTTTGCCATTACTCAATTCTGTTTATTGATTTTTCTCTTTCAAACATCTTACTTATGGCCCATTTTACCTGATCAGGTTTTTGTGTGCCAATAAGGAGTTTTTTACCATTTATAAATTGGATCTGTAATCCCATATTGCCTTTAACATTATAGGCCTTTCCTCTAAGTCCGTATCTTAATCCCCATCCCCCATACTCTGTGATTGGATTGTATTTTCGTACTTCCATTTTTTGAATCATTGTGACGGGGATTATTTTTTCTCTATTGAAGAAGGGAGGAAATCTCAGTCTTATTTCCTTTTCATAAATAGCAGTGATCAATTTCGTTTTCTCAAAAAGAAAGAATACAAGTCCCCAAATCAGAAAGACAGCAAACGTAGTAAAGGCGAGTCCCACATCTGACATGGGATTATCCCCCCATGGTACGCCGGATATAAGTTGTTTGTAAAATCCATAGGCGAATAATAGTATATTCCCGACAGCCAGAACATAAAGGGGGACTTTCAACCACAATTGATCAAAACGTTGTTCTTCACTGAACAATTTCTTCTCCATGATTTCTATTATTGATGGAGTGTGCCGGTATTAATAACAGGACTTGCATCCTTGTCGGCACAAAGTACTACCATAAGGTTACTGACCATTGCGGCCTTTCTTTCCTCATCCAAATCAATAATATCTTTCTTATTCAATTCTTCGAGGGCCATTTCCACCATGCCAACCGCCCCTTCAACGATTTTCTGCCTGGCCGCAACGATCGCGGTGGCCTGTTGCCGTCTTAACATGGCACTGGCAATTTCAGGGGCATAAGCAAGATATCCTATCCTGGCTTCTATGACATGCAATCCTGCTATATCCAATCGTTCTGACAATTCTTTTTCAAGCGCATGATTGATTTCATTCAATCCGGATCTTAGCGTGATCTCAGCCTCTTCATCGTCAAAGTTATCATAGGGATATGTCCCGGCAAGCCCACGGACTGCTGCATCTGACTGTACCCTGACAAAATGCTCATAGTCATTTACCTGGAAGGCCGCCCTAAAGGTATTCTCAACTTTCCAGACCAGGATGACACTTATCTGTATGGGATTCCCCAGTTTATCGTTTACCTTGATCTTTTCACTATCAAAATTCTGAGCTCTCAGGCTGACCCTCTTACGGATAAAGAAAGGATTTACCCAATGAAATCCATTCTTTTTGATCGTTCCTTTGTATTTTCCAAATAGGGTCAATACACTGGAGTAATTTGGATACACTATTACAAATCCTATTATCATTAAAACGGTAAAAAGTACCAATAGGACAATAAAAATGGGATTGGGCACCATTATTACGGAATAAATTCCGAATATCAATACGGCCAGCAATACCGATAACATTAAATAGCCGGAGATGGGATTGTATTCTTTTTCCTTTTCCATTATAGTATAATTTAAATTGATATTAAAATGATATCATAAAGATACTATATTTTACGGATGGATTTTAAAAAGGTTGAGGATTTTCCTAAAAATTATTCCACCAGTTGGTTATATTTGATTAGTACTTATAGAGGAACAATCAAAAAGAATTATGTTTAATTTTTTTAAGAAAAAAGAAAAGTCTGATAAATCGTCAAATCTCCGAATGGTTGACCTTGACCAGAATCCATTAAAACCTGGCGATATGGTTGAGGCACTAAGGTATGACCTGGGGACGTCTAAGGTGGTTGAAACGGAAAAAGGGCTTGCTTATGAGTCAATCGAAACCGGGAAGGTCGTTACGTGGCATTTGATGGTGGATGCTGCTACAGAATTTCAAAAGGTAAAAAAGATTGAAAAGTAAGAATTTTTTAGGGGCCGTGGAACCGGGGTATAATGTTGAAAGTATTAAGTATAAACCGATCCATTTTATAACCCGAAATGAAAATCGATAAATCTTTTTATGCTGGATGAGCTACAAATAAAAACTTAACTTAAGGCACCAAGCGCTTCAGATAAAGCAGATACATCTAACTCAATAAAACACTCTGAATTCAGAATATTATTTCAAGGAATCATCTCCAAATACTTTCTTAATAATGTCATTTGCATATTTGTAGGGATCATTCCGTATTTCCTGTTCCTCATCTGCAATCTTAACAAATAAACCATCCAAAGCCTTATCGGTAACATAAGCCGACAAGTCAGGCTCTTTAACAGGTTCCAGGTTCATCAAAAAATTCGCGGGACTTTTCTGAACAGCATTATAGGCCTTCAGAAACTTATCCCATATTACATTAGCAGAAGTATTGCCAACCAGTGGTTTGTTTAAGGAGGCATCAATACTCGGTTCAAACAGGTTACTCAGGTCTTCTGAGGTTTTATCCTGAAAGTACATGGTCGCAGATCTCTTACCCGCGTTTTTATAGTCTCCTTTTAAGATGGCATAACCATCCTGTATGGTCATTTCTTTTATAGCATCTTTAAATATTGGAATGGCGGAGTTGGCTGCATCAGAAGCTGAACGATTGATGGCTACAATCAGATCCTCAATTACTGGTTTTACTGTTGCATTATAGATCTGCTCACCGCCGGGAGCATCTCTCAGATCATTAATAAGTTTATTCAATTCCGGAGGCAGCAGGATTTTAATAGTCTGATCCATAAGATAGCCATCAGGATCTGATACAAGATTCACTGCTTTATCAGTACCGATATCCA
>JAHEGY010000060.1 GCA_024644875.1 Cyclobacteriaceae bacterium | reverse complement strand
CCCTTCTCTCAGGAAAATCACACCGGGTTTACACCGGGGTATGTATAGCATTTAAGAACCAATGCAATACCATTGTGGAAGAAACAGAAGTTAAATTTAAAGATCTCAATAAAGGGGAGATTGATTACTACATTAAACATTATGCACCAATGGATAAGGCCGGAGCTTATGGAATTCAGGAATGGATTGGACTTATTGGAATAACCGGAATTATCGGATCTTATCTCAATGTTGTTGGGTTACCTGTTGCACAAGTATATAATATGCTCCGAGAATTGAAATTAATAATCAGCTAGCTATTGAATAATTATTTTACAACAATATTATCAGATAAAAATTATTTGATAATAGAATGAGATCCCTGTTGTCCGGGGAATTGATAACCATGAATTGGGTTATTTGACAATAATATATATTCCGAAATAATATTCAATCAATTACTGTATTTATGTAACAGTCCATTAATTTACGAGTACTATCCATCTCATTAAAATGTTGATTTGCATATTCGAATCCAGAATTGATCATATCCTTTCTGAGATCTGAATCATCTGATACCTTTATAATCGCTTCGGCTAGTGCCTCAGGATCATGTGGATCTATATAAACAGTACCAGGCCCACCAGCTTCGGGTAGTGATGAGACATTTGAGGTAATTACAGGAGTTTTACTCAATAATGCTTCAACGACCGGTAATCCGAATCCTTCATAAATTGAAGGATATAACAGTGCCTGTGATCTCTGATATAGGATCCTTAGTTCGCGATTATCATCAAGGTCATAAATCCATTGAACACTATTTTCAAGTCCTTTATCCTTTATCATTCCTAATATTTCTTTGCCATGTTTTTCTCCTCTACCGATTAAAACTAATGGAAGCCTTCTTCCAGGAGGCAATTGCCAGTAAGCATCAAAAATTAGTTTCAGATTCTTGCGTCTTTCAATATTCCCTACATATATAAAATACTCCTGTGGGATTCCGTATCGGGAGAGGACATCATCTGTATTATCAATATCCAGAGGTTCGTAATATATAGAATCACAAGGTTGATAGATAACCTCGATTCTTTCAGGTTCAATATTGTATAAGTTTATGATGTCTGACTTGGTATTATTACTGATGGCAATTATTTTGTCAGACTGAGTGCAACTATACCTTAGCTTATGATCGTATATCTTTCTGTCTAAGAAATTATATAGGTTTGGATATATTTTAAATATTAAATCATGAATAGTTATAATACTTTTAATTTTTGATATTTTCAATCCTGCTGGAATTTCATGACTTAATCCATGGTATAGTTCAATTTTGTCTTTTTTTAATTGATTTACTATAGAATAAGACCTCCAATATGATTTGAATAATGAGTTACTTGTTTTAGGGTAAAAAGGCTGTCCTTCCAAAAAGAAAGCAGTTTCCGGCGTTCTTCTCAAGTTGGGGGAATATAAGTAATATTCATGATCCCTAAAATATCTTCCAAGGTTTCGAAGAAGCGTTCTGCTATAATTACCCAGGCCGGTGAAATTATTGAAAAGTCTTTTAGAATCAAATCCTATTCTCATCTTTCAAATATTACTCAAAAATGAATCATTTCCCATTTTGATAATAAAAAACATGAGAATTTTAGAAAGAATTAAATTCCTTTTTTAAATATACAAAAGAATCTAAAGTGGATTAGACTGCATTGGAATTCACAAAAACCGGATTTATTATTGAGGATATTATTCTGTAGTATCAGAATTGATTTTATAAAAAATCTAAAGCCTGAAGAACTACGCTATTCAGTATCTTCCTCATTATTGTCCTTGTTATCTCCCCCCCCGGTGGATTTAATAAATTCACCACCTTCAAGTCTTTTAGATACGACAACAAATGGCCCGGTTACAACTTCGTGCCCAACCTCAACACCTTCAAGGATTTCGATATTATCATAATCACTGATTCCGGTCTTCACTTCGACTTTTTTAGCTTTGCCGTTATCCATCACAAATACAACTTCAACATCCTTTTCAACTTTCGGGTTCTGACCATTTGAAGATCCAGATGAAGCTGATTGTGAATCCGAATCATTTTCATCATTCTCCTCATCTTCATCTGATCCTTCCGAATTAGCCCCATCCTCTTCTTTCACTGGTGGGCGTGTGGTAACACACGACAAAGGAACAGCCACAACATCATTTTTTATCTCAGTTATGATATCAACAGATGCGGTCATACCGGGCCGAAAAGGATATTTCTTACCTTCTTCCTGAAGATCCCGGTATGAATCATTCAATATCCTTATTTTTACCTCAAATTCAGTTACGGCATCCGGTGTAGCTTTATCATTTGCCGTATTGGCTATAGAAGTAACTATTCCCTTAAATTTTTTATCCATATACGCATAGGAATCTACATCAATAATAGCAGTATCTCCATCGGATACCCTGATGATATCATTTTCATTTACATCCACTCTGACTTCCATAATGTTCAGGTTAGCAATCCTTAACATTTCAGTTCCGGTCATCATATTGGATCCAACAACCCGCTCACCCAATTCAACATCCAATTTTGACACGATTCCATTGACAGGTGCAAAAATGCTGGTTTTTCTTAGGTTTTCTTTAGCATCACGAAGAGAAGCTTCCGCGCTTTTCACGATATATCCGGCAGCAACAACACCCTGTTCTGCAGAGGTAAGGTCATTTTTAGCCACTTTGAAGTTAGCCTCAGCCAACTGGTAGTCGGCTTCTGAAATAACATTCTCATCCATCAACTGCTTGCTTCTATTAAAGTCATGCTGCGATCTCTCGTATGTAGCTCTGGCCCTTGCCAGTCGGGCTTTAGCATCTGCAAGATTGGCTTTCTGCTGATTAAGCATGGCCTCAGCGCTTTCTGTTATAGAAACATAGTTATCAGGACGTAGTTTTATGAGCGGCTGTCCTGCATAAACTGAATCGCCTTCTTCAATCCATAGCTCAATGATTTCTCCTGAAACGTCTGGTGAAAGCCGAACCTCAGTTACAGGTTGTACCATTCCCGAAGCACTGACTTTTTCGATAATTGTTATTTTCTCAACTTTACCGAGATCTACTTCTATCTCTTTCTGTTTTCCTATCCAACCTGCTTTTTTACCAACGATCGCTACGATAATAAGTAATACTGCAGAAGATATTAAGATGTAAAGGAGTTTGTTAGATTTTTTCTTTGCCATTATTAATCAAGTGATAAAGGTTTTCCTAAATAAAAATCAAGCACTTTTGTTGTAAAAATATAATTGTATTTTGCACGAAGTAAATCAGATCTCGCCATGAAAAGGTTGTTACTTGAGACCTGATAATCATAAATATTCATGGCGCCCAGATTATAGCTTTTCTCAGCAGCCCGGAAGGATTCATTTAGAGATTCAACCTGTCTGATGGATGCATTATAAGTTTTAGCAGCAGCCTGGGCATCAGTATAGGCCACCTCAATGGTTTGCCTCAGATTCTGACGTGTCTGTTGCGCCAGGATCTTTGTTTGTTCAGAATATATTTTAGCTCTTTGATGTTGAGATTTTGATTGCAAACCATTAAATATCGGGATATAAAGATTTAAACTAACCGAATAACTCCAGTTATCCTGCAATTGCTGTCCGATGGGATAATCAGGAACTGTTTCTCCATTTGGAACATCAATATCCCTGAAAACCGGAATTTGCTGTGTAGGTTCAAGAGGATTGATCACATATCCTATTGGGGTGGGTACAGTAACCGAGCCACCATCCGGATCAGCTACGAATCGCTCCTGATCTCTTGCAGAGGAGTAATTGGAAGACATATTGCCACCTAATGAAAGTCTTGGGTCCATTCCTCCCCTTGCTATTTTAACACCAATTTCAGCACTTTCTACTTGAGTATCCGCACCTTTGATTTCAGGCATTATTTTTTGGGCTTCCTGGTATACTGAATTTGCAGTAAGAGGTGCCTGTTCAACATCAATTTGATCCACGTTCGGAATTTCGATGTCAAAAGGAGTATCAGCAGGAAGAAGTAGTAATTGCTTTAATCTCAAATACGCCATCCTGAGATTGTTCTCTGCGTTGATCACCTGAACCTCATTGCTTTCAACCTGAGCAATCAAATCAAGTTCATTGCTCAAAGGTAAAGCTCCTACTTCTACCTGTTTGCTTGTGGTTTCAAGCTGAGCCTTTGTAATTTCAAGCTGCAATTGTGCATTTTCAAGCAGCTCGTTATTTAGTACAACAGTTAGAAATTCCAGGGTTACATTTAGCATAATATCATTTCTGGCCTTCTCAAGATCAAAGGTAGCTGAAGTTAAATTCAGGCGGTTCTGTTTTACATTATTACGGTTTTGAGATCCTCCATACAATGTATAATTCGCAGATAACTGTATTCCGAGAGATTGTATCCTTTGGGTAGAAAATAGATTGGTCGTCGGATCAATTGACCGGCCCCACAAATTAGAATAACCACCACCCATATTTGTGGTTGGGTACATCCCCCCTTTGGATTGCCTAAATTGGACTTCACTGTCACTTACCAAAAATTCACTTTGTTTTATACTTAGGTTATTATCAAGGGCGTACTCAATACATTCCTCCAGACTCCATTTTTCTACCTGGGTATCCTGACCAATAACAACTGAAAGCGGGATTATTAAAAAAAACAGTGCTGTTTTTGCTATTTTTGAAATGCCTGATAAAATCATATCTATTATTTTTGTTTTTAACCCATTATAGGTTACGCAAGGTTAATTATTATTTCAGAGCTTTGATATTAAAAATTTATAAATGGTAAAATGCTTACATGAAAGCAATATTTAACAATGAAATAATCAATGATAAGGAGTTATTATTAGATTCTGAAGATCGTGCTTTTCAATATGGAGATGGGATATTTGAAACTATAGTTGTTAGGGAAAGATCTTCAAAATTGATGAAATATCATTATCATCGACTCAAAGAAGGTGCAAAAGCATTAAATTTTCAACTTCCTGCCTATTTTGATATTCAATATCTGGAATCGAGTATTTTGACGTTAATCCAGGAAAATAATATCAAAAGAACAGCGAGGATTAAAGTACTTTCCTGGAGAAAAAAAGGAGGGTATTACACACCTGAATCCCGGTCATCCAATCTCTTTATAAAGGCTAATGTCCACCATGAAGAAGAAGAAATATTAAAAAATGTTGGGATCTCGAAAACGATCAGGAATTATTATTCACAATATTCTCAATTTAAGACATTGAATAGTCTAAAATATGTAATTGCCTCAATTGAAAAAGAAAATTCCGGCTTTGATGACATGATTATTCTCCATGAGAAAGATCATGTCTCAGAACTGCTCTATTCTAATATTTTCTGGGTCAAAAATGATATATTTTATACACCTTCACTCGAAACCGGGTGTATCAAAGGAGTTATGAGATCCTTTGTTATTGACAAATTAGAAGAAAAAGGTCTTTCTTTAAAGGAAGTAAATATGGCTCCTGAAAAACTCTTACAAGCCGATCATGTATTTGCTACAAATGCATCTGGAATAAGACACATAACTGAAGTTGCAAATATTCGGTTTAAGGTATATCCTGATCTAGCAAATACTAATATTCTATGATAGAATCAATTTTTTGGGCATAAAGCTTTAACTAAATCACAACAACTAAATGACAATATATCTTTGTTGGCAAATCAATAAGTGTGATTTTCTACACCGCGACCTCAGCCTTTATATGAGGATGGGGATCGTAATTTTCCAGATTAAAATCTTCGTATTTATAGTCAAAAATATCCTTGACTTCTGGATTTATTTTCATATCAGGTAAATCTCGGGGAGCTCTTGATAATTGTAATCGCGCTTGTTCAAGGTGGTTTAAATAAAGGTGTGCATCGCCAAAGGTATGTACAAAGTCGCCGGGTTCAAGATCACAAACTTGGGCCATCATCAACGTCAACAAGCTGTAAGACGCTATATTAAAGGGTACTCCAAGAAAAACATCAGCACTTCTCTGATACAGTTGGCATGAAAGCCGACCTTCTGAAACGTAGAACTGAAAAAAAGTATGACATGGTGGCAAGGCCATTTTATCAATATCTGCTACATTCCATGCACTCACAATGATACGACGGCTATCTGGGTTATTGATGATAAGTTCTACAGCCCTGGTTATCTGATCAATAGTCCTGCCGTCCGGTGTAGGCCAGCTCCGCCATTGATGACCATATACTGGTCCGAGGTTCCCATATTCATCAGCCCATTCATCCCATATGGAAACTTTATTATCATGCAGGTATTTAATATTCGTATCCCCTTTCAAAAACCATAGCAGTTCATGAATGATAGATCTTAAGTGCAATTTTTTGGTGGTTACTACAGGAAATCCTTCCTTCAAATCAAATCTCATCTGGTAACCAAATACTGATATGGTCCCTGTTCCTGTTCGATCTTCTTTTTTAACTCCTGTTTTAAGGATATGGTTCATTAAATCATGATATTGACGCATTCTATGGAGGATTATTTTTTAATAATCAACAAAAATAAATTGAATATTCTAGAATGTTAAGGTTAGATGTAAATTGTTTTAATGACAATTTTTACCTTCAATTAGATATATGCTTTTTTATGAGTTAAAAAAGGTAGCTATATAATACTATAGTGTGAAAAAATTCAGGTATGACTCTTGACAAAACCCACCAATAATGGGTGTACCATTTTTATGAATAAAGTAAAAAAATTAATGGATCTATTCGATGCGGGTCCAGTAATTCGTTTTTCCGATAATAGATATTCCCACAAAACCCCGCACTTTCAAACGACCATCATCAAGAATTTTCAGATAACAGGAATAGGTCTTACCATCTCTGGGATTGTATATCGTACCATCCTCCCATTTTTTATCACTATCGAAATTAAAGCCTGATAATATGTCCAACCCTTTGATAGGGCGACTTTGCAATGATTCGTCCGGATTATGTTTATCTTTTTTGGGCTCACCATCTTCTTCAGGTTCTTTCAACCACACGATCTTCCCACAATACTCATCACCACACTTATATATCTTGACATGTGCATCTTTTTCATGATTCAGCCATATACCCATCAACTCATCCGCCTCATTATCAGCAGTATACGAAGACATACTAATAACCATTAATCCTATAAAAGAAAATATAATTTTATGAATCATTCCTCTTAATATTAGTACAAAAATCTAATTCAGTCCGTAAAAGTAATTCAAATGTAAGCAAAGAAATCAGAAGTAATCAAATAAAAACTCAAATATTATTGAATATAAATCAGATTGATTCCCTGACATTTAAACTTCATATATGGCTAATAATCTGATTCTTATATCGTAATTAATAAATAATTAATTCAATGCATATAGTTATAAATCATTTAAGAATAGGCATACTATTGATAATACTTATGCTGGATATATTGTAATTGAAGAGCAAAAACAGGAAATAGATTGTCTCTAATTATATATTGGTTGTTTATCTTTAATAATTCCTAAATGAAGATATTTTTGTAATTTTGAAAAATTTGTGGATAACAATAAGTATCTTATTATAAGTGTATGTAAGGTTTAATAAAATATTTTATTTATTTATTCAAAATTGGGGTTACATAGTATACCCTACTAGTATATAAAAACGAAAGGAAGAATGAAGGACAGTGAGGTACTCGCTAGAATAACAAAGGGTGATGAATCCGCTTTAGACTTTCTGTATAAGAAATACTACAGAATGATGACAAAGCTGGTTATCACTAACAGTGGTACCGAAGATGAAGCAAGAGACATATACCAAGATGCCCTTGTTGTATTTTGGGAAAAAGCACGAAAAGGAAATCTGGTTCTTACTTCAAAAATTAGTACGTTCATTTATAGTATTTGTTTGAATCTATGGAGAAAGGAGTTAGAAAGAAAAAGCAGGCTTTCATCTGAAGTAAAAGATGATGTCGAGTTCATTGATATTGAAAAGAAAGAAAGGATCCAGATTATCAGGGCTTGTATCAATGAATTGGGAGAAACCTGCAAAAGAATTCTAATGTACTATTACTTTGATGGATTATCTATGAGTGATATAGCAGAAAAATTAGGATATGCTAACACTGATACAGCAAAAACGAAGAAATATAAATGTAAAAAAAGACTTGATGAGCTTGTTAAAGCTAAATATACAGAAAGTGACTTTATGGATTAACCTATGACAGATAAGCAAAAATATCAGAACTTACTCGATGGCTTTTTCGAGGGCACTTTATCTTCATCGGAAGAATCAACTTTAATGAATAGATTGGCAACCGATACAGATTTAAAAGGTGAATTTGAATTTCAAAAAGACATCATCAGCACTATCAAAGAAACCAGAAAATTGGAACTGAAAAACCGCCTGGACAATATTAATATCAAGTGGTATAATAACATATCCAATGGATGGAAAGTGGCTGCAACAGCAACAATTATTACAGTATCTGCCCTCACAGCATATTATTTCATAGATATGCAGGAAGAGTTTGGGAACAGGATTGATCTGGCTCAGGATGAACTTTTAATGGAGGAATTCAATAATGAAGTCACAGATATTCCACAGAAACCTTCTAAATTCAAAGGCGAGGATATTGAGAGATCGAAAACTACAGAAAGTACTGAACCCAAAAAAGAAATTGTTGTTCAGGAAATTGTAGCCCAGGAAACTACCGATCCTGTGGTTTCAAATTCTGATCGTACTATGGATGTGATCGTTCCGGACGTAATAGAGGATTTCGAAGAAGTTGACAATATGGAACTGGAAGATGTGTCCAACGGTAACATAAACACAATGACACCATCAAGAGAAGATCTTCACAGTAGTGTTGAAATAAATACTGTGCTGCATAAAAAATATAACTTTCATTATAACTTCAGTCATGGTACGCTGACATTATACGGAAATTTTGAGGATGTACCCTATGAGATCCTTGAAATAAACTCAGCTAGTGGTAAAAGCTTCTATCTGAATTATAAAGACAGCTTTTATAATATCATTAACACAAATAATATTATACCGCTACAACCCGTAACAAATGAGTCTTTAATCAACGAATTAAAAATAGTAAAGAGAAATAAATAACCTCTATAATGCAACCGAAAAAGGACCCGTAGTTCATTTAAAGGATTACGGGTTTCTTAATTTATGTTAAATCCAATATCAGCTAATAAAAATTCGCTATTTTTGAATGGTTATCAAGTCCATGGAAGAGGTAAAATTTAAGAAAAAGAAGAAACTCGGTAGTTATCCGTATTTTAGTGTAGTATTCAGCAATACTATTGCCCTGTTCGTTATTGGACTATTTACATTATTATTACTCCAATCAAGGCGATTAACGCAAATAATCCGAAATAATATTGAAATTCAGATATATCTCGATAAGGATATCTCTGATAGTAATATTTCAAGACTTAGAAATATATTATCCAACAGTGATTATATACTAGAAGATAATGGTAATCCTCAAATCAGGTTTATCTCCGATGAGGAAGCAGCACAGAAATTCATAGTGGATACTGGAGAAGATTTTACAGAATTTCTTGGTGACAATCCGCTTCGAAATGCTTTAATAATCCGGATAAAACCCGAATTTCAGGATATAGAAAAACTGGATGAGATTAAAAGGAATGTTGAAAGACTTCAGGGGGTTTATGAAGTTGTATATATGGAATCCCTGATATCATCCATAAACAAAAATACAGCAAAAATCAGTATTATCCTGGCTGGGATTATGGCTGTAATGCTGGTTATTGTCTTGATATTGATTAATAATACAATTAAACTGGCACTTTTTTCACAACGATTTCTAATCCGTAGTATGCAATTAGTGGGAGCAAGATCTTCCTTTATCCAATGGCCTTTTCTCAGGCGTTCCATTCTACATGGACTCCTTAGTGGGATATTCGCCTCAGTAGTCCTGTATAATATTTTAATTTATGCAAATGAAAAAATAGATGGACTTGCAGAACTGCAAAATGATCTTGAATTAATAATTGTATTTTTCTCTATTTCAGTTTTAGGAGGCGTTATTGCTTTCTTCAGCACTTACCGATCCGTTAAAAAGTATTTAAAAATGTCATTAGACGAATTATATTAATTCCATGAACAACAAATCAAAGATGGCTTTCAACAAAAAAAATTACATTTTAATGATAATTGGCCTTGTAGTTATATTACTTGGTTACTTTATAATGACCCTGGACAGTGAGGAATATGGGTTTGGATTTCTTGGTATCACATTAGGTCCCCTCGTCTTAATTACCGGTTTTATTATTGAGTTTTTTGCCATCCTGGTAAAAGATAAGAAAGAATAGTAGATGAGTTATTTTCAGGCGATAATTCTTGGCATTATCCAGGGATTAACTGAGTTTCTTCCAGTTAGCAGCAGCGGACATGTTGAGTTGGGATCTGTCCTGTTTCAGGCGGCCACTTCTGAAAATCTATTGTTTATAACTGTTATTCATGGTGCGACATCTTTAAGCACTATAGTGGTATATAGAAAAGACATAGCGATTATTATTAAAGATCTTCTCAAATTCAGCTTGAATGATTCTACAATATTCACTTTAAAGATATTACTATCTACGATTCCAGTGTTAATTTTAGGCGTTTTTTTCAGGGAACAAGTTGAGAATCTTTTTGGTGGAAGAATTGGCTTGGTTGGCTCCATGTTAATCATTACCAGCTTATTGCTTTTATTCGCAAATTACGCTAAAAATGCAAATAAAGATATCTCTTTTAAAAAAGCTCTTATTATAGGAATAGCACAGGCATTTGCAGTCATTCCAGGTATTTCGCGATCCG
The DNA here is from genome assembly GCA_024644875.1 of Cyclobacteriaceae bacterium. Taxonomy (GTDB): domain Bacteria; phylum Bacteroidota; class Bacteroidia; order Cytophagales; family Cyclobacteriaceae; genus JAGTVG01. The sequence goes on along the minus strand of JAHEGY010000060.1, from coordinate 15,366 downwards.
GGGCTACAATTTCAACTTCTCTATTAATTGGTGTTGATAAAAATAAAGCAACACGGTTTTCATTTCTTATGGTTTTAATACCGATCATTGGTGCAATGCTTCTGGACATCATTAATATGATCCAGGAACCCGAGCTGTCCCGTGGAATATCAATTCCTGTATTATTGATTGGATTTTTAGCAGCTTTTATAACCGGGATAGCAGCATGCAGATGGATGATTGCTATTGTTAAAAAGGGGAAATTATTGTATTTCGCAATTTATTGTTTTATAATCGGCCTTACAGCAATTGGATTTTCGATCTTTTATGTCAATTGATAAGGAGAAGTTTCTTAATGGTGAGGTAATCCTCATAAACAAAGATTACAAATGGACTTCATTTGATGTTGTAAAAAAGATCAGGAATACAATAGGGATTAAAAAAGTGGGGCATGCCGGGACCCTCGATCCTCTGGCCACAGGCTTGTTAATAGTCTGTACCGGAAGGAAAACTAAGGAAATACAAAAATTTCAAAACCTGCCAAAAGAATATATTGGAAGGTTTTATCTGGGCGCAACCCGCCCTTCTCATGACAAAGAAACTGAGATCAATGAAAGATTTTCGTTAGAAGACGTTTCTAATGAAAAAATATATAATATTGCCAATACCTTTAAAGGTAAAATAAGACAAAAACCCCCTTCCTATTCTGCAATACGCGTGGGTGGAAAACGACTTTATGAGTTTGCAAGGCAGGGTGAAAAAGTTTTAACAGATCCCAGGGAAGTGGAGGTTTTTGATTTTGAAATTTCCGAGATATCTCTACCCCTGATTTCTTTTAGGCTTAAATGCTCAAAAGGATTTTATGTCAGAAGCCTTGCCAGAGATCTGGGACAGGTTCTTGGTTGCGGTGCTTATCTTGACAGCCTCGAAAGAACTGCAATTGGGGATTACCATATTGAAAATGCCTTAACGGTAAAAGAATATATTAAATCAATACTGAATGAGGATATATGAAGGCATAAATAACTTTAAACGGCTTGATTATGCTGTCGTAACAAGTGGCACCTATGATGGTGTGCATAAAGGACATCAAAAAATTCTTCAAAGAATGATTGAAGTTGCTAAAAGTGAAGGGGGAGAAACTGTATTGATATCATTCTGGCCTCACCCAAGGATGGTCCTTAACAATGATCCCGGATTCCTTAAACTAATCAATACGATGGAAGAAAAGCAGGAGTTACTCAGGAATATTGGTATAAATCACCTGATATTAATCCCATTTACTCTAGAATTTGCTCAGACTTCCTCTACTGATTTTATAAAAAATATCCTTGTGGACGCAATTGGGACGAGAAAGTTGATCATCGGATATAACCATCGTTTTGGTAAAAACAGAGAAGGAAATTTTAAAAACCTTGTCAGGGATTCTTCTAAATACGGTTTTGAGGTGGAAGAAATCCCGAAACACGAGATAGACCATTTAGGTATTAGCTCAACAATAATTAGAAAATCATTGATAAAAGGCGATATTCCTACAGCAAATAGGTATCTGGGGCATTTTTTTTTAATAAATGGCCTGGTAATACATGGCGATAAATTAGGTAAAACCATAGGATTTCCTACTGCAAATTTACAAATTGAAGAAGCCTATAAACTGATCCCCGGCGATGGCGTATATGCGGTAAAGGTTATTGTCAGAGGAAAAGAATTTAATGGGATGCTTAATATTGGGAAAAGACCAACCGTTGATGGTTTGAACCGCAAAATTGAAGTTCATATTATAGGATTTAATGATGATATTTATACCGAGAAAATAAGTATCAGCTTCGTAAAGAAAATACGTGATGAAAAGAAATTTAGATCACTTGATCATTTGAAAATCCAGCTGCAAAAAGACAAAGATACGATTCTGAACGTATTGGAGTGAGGAATGAATCAGAGCAACTCAGAGGATTCATTTTTAAAAATCAAGAGCTGTCTGTCTCTAAAGGTATTTTATTCAATATATCAACATTATTGTAGTAAAATTTATATATTCGATCATGTAAGCCATTATTTCCCAATTCATATTTTTCAAATACGAACATTAATTCAATCGTTATGAAAAAGTCTATGATCGCATTCGAAATTGATCTTGATCAGAATAATCTACCTGAAAAAATTATCTGGAAAGCATCAGATAGCATTAACACGGAAAATAGCACAAAGGCAATAGCTATTAGCTTATGGGATCCTGTTCAAGGCAATACAATGAAAATTGATTTGTGGACAAAAGATATGCGTATAGATGAAATGGACAAATTCCTTGTTGATACCCTGGGGGGTTTAGCACAGTCTATGTTAACCGCAACAGGGGATTCCTATATTTCACAATCGATAAACGATCTATGTGATAAACTTGTCTCACATATAAAGAACAAAAAATACTAGTTCATGGACAATAGGAGGTTATTACATCTTAAGAATCTAATGACTATTGCTTTTGCAGATGGAATTTTAGATCCAATGGAAAAGGAATTCATTATTGAAAAAGCATCCATGCTGGGAATAGAGGAGAAGGAACTGAATGAAATGTTTAAAGAAGCTTTAAATCTTAAACAAAAAATTGTTCAAACTTCAGTTAGAAAGGAAGAACAGATGGCGGATGCTATACTTATGGCTGTTCTCGATGGATATCTTCATGAAAACGAACAAAAAATCTTGCATGAACTGGGCAGAACACTTGGTTTTTCTAAAATCTATGTTGACGAGATAATTCAGAAAAGTTTTAAATACTGGGAAAAACCTGCAGAGAAAAGTTAGATTAGAGTCACTTGGTTTTAATGCGATAATATCTCCACAGCTTGCATATAATCATTATTCTTTGCAATAAGGATCACACTCCTGCCCTGAATGTTAATAAATTCCATATCGGTTACATCACCGTCGATATATAATCCGCTATTCAAATATGGAACACTTTTAAACTCACCGAGACCATTTCCTTTCATCCACACACCAATTCCTGCATCGTTTCTAATAGTTTCCACTTCAACAGGATAAAAATTTCCCGCAAGTATAAGATCTTCTGAACCATCCTGGTCCACATCGCTGATGAGTATAGAATTTTGATTGGAAATCTGAGCATAATTATCAAGAAGTATCATTCGGAATTGTCCATTGCCCAGGTTTTCAACAATGCAGGATTCAAACACATCTACCTTATAATGGAATGAATTTTTCAAGCTTTCCTTTCCAAATAATCCTTCCATGGATGAAACTGCATACTGACCATGGGTCGGAATCTGTTCATATAACTCAGGAATCTGTCTTGATAGATCCCTCCTGCCCTTTACCGGATACAAAATTCCATTATTATGATAGGCAAGGACAATATCATTAGTTCCGTTGGAGTCATAATCATTACAGTATAATTCAAATGGCATATCAGTCGTAGCCTTATATTTGAAGTTTTTCCCCATATTTCCAGTGATCAGGTCCTCATCTCCATCATTGTCAAAATCAATTGTTACCAGGCTCCACCACCATCCGGAGGAATATTCCAAGCCATTGTTTACATTATCTGTCTTTTTAAAAATTCCATTCTGGTTCTCAAATATCGTGATTGGCATCCATTCTCCGACAATAATTAGATCGTCATCACCATCTAGATCATAATCCGACCATACAGCGGAAGTGACCATCCCCAATTTGATCAAATGAGGAGCAATATCATTGGTAGCATTTATATACTTTCCATCTTCGTTTATAAGAATGTAACTGTCTGCTGGATATGGATAGTTGCCAGGGTCTGTCCTTCCACCAATGAATAAATCCAGATCGCCGTCTAAATCGAAATCATTTGGTGCAACTATAGAACCACTTGTGTATATTTCCGGAAGTGCATCTTCTTTTCTTGCAAAATTTCCCTTACCATCATTGATATATACCCTGTCCTGCAACAAATCCAAGCCAGTCTTGAATTCATTGCCCCCACTGACAATGTATAGATCTAAATCACCATCCAAGTCAACATCAAAAAGTGCTGTTCCCATATCTTCAAAATTTCTGTCTTCAAACCAACACTTGTTATCCGAGTCATCAAAGGATCCATCTTCGTTTTGCAGAAAAAGATGACCCCATTGACGAAAGGCACCCCCAATAAAAAAATCCTCCCGGCCATCGCCATTTACGTCCCCCACTGCAATCCCGGGCCCAAGCATAGATAATTTATGAGGTAATAAAATTTCCCTTTGAAAATCATCGAACTCATTTTCTACATGCTTGTGATTTATTCCAATTTCCTCGGTAATGTCTTTAAAAAATTCTTCTGCTGATTGTGAAATTTGTATATGGCTATGATTATAATCATGATAATCCAGTTCAATTTGTTGATCCGATTCAATATTTTTCAATAGGGTTGTTTTTCTATCAGGCCACAATATCAGAATGGAGTCCACTACATTATGATTTCCTAATCCAAAATGCATTTTAGGATCAACACTCGATCTGTACCCCCTGGTCAAATACAATTGCTGATATTGAAAATCCTCTCCATGATATACATAAACCTGAGTCCCCAGGGCAAATGGATTTTTATCCGGCCCGGCAAGCTTGATTTCCAGATAATGGGAATTTCCATATTCGTCACTTCTATTCTCATAGACAAATGCATTTTCATCAATATTGTTTACAATAAGATCCAAATCACCGTCATTATCGAGATCACCGTAAGCTGCCCCATTTGAAAAGGAAGTCTGATCTATACCCCAGTCCTTCATCATCTTAGAAAATGTCAAATCCCCATTGTTTTTATACATATAATTTATCACCTTTTCTGAGGGCATTGCCGAGAGCAAATAATCCCATTCACTGTCTTTAAAATTGAGTTCACCACCGGATATTTTTGTAAATTGGCGATATGTATCCCCCCAATCCATATTTCTTATATCTTTTCTCATTCCATTTGCCACAAAAAGATCCTTTAATCCGTCATTGTCAAAATCAGCGAATAAGGGGCCCCAACTCCAGTCAGTGCTTGAAACACCCGCCAGCATACCTATTTCACTAAAGGTTTCATTTCCATTGTTCAGATGTAATACATTAAACATATACTGGTGATGAAAGCCCATTTCAACCCGACGGTTGAAAGTGTTTTGAGTCATACCACCCAGGTTTTCCTTCAGTCTTCTATTATCTTCTGCTACCATATCAAGGACCATTATATCAAGCAAGCCATCATTATTAAAATCTGCCATATCATTACCCATTGAATAATAGGAAATATGCTTTGTTGAATTCTTTATCGTTTCCCTGAAAGTTTTATCTCCATTATTAAAGTATATATAGTCATGTTCGAAAAAATCATTACTTACAAAGATATCTTCAAATCCATCTTTATTGATATCACCTATAGCCACACCATGTCCAAAACCAATCACTGAACTTATTATTCCCGCTTTTTCAGTTACATCAATGAAATTATTCCCTAAATTCTCAAATAATTTATCCCCGCAGAATTCATGAATTTCCTTCCTTAATTTCTCGAGATCTTCTGTGGCGAACTTCTCAGGACCCTGGTTTACCAGGAAAACATCCAGATCAAAATCATTATCATAGTCAAAAAAAGTAGCATTGACCGCATAACCCGGATGATTCAATCCATATTTTTCACCCATCTCAGTAAATGTATTATCCTGGTTATTTACGAACAACAAATTTTCTCTATCATCCGGAGCGTAAATCCCTGACTTACATATATAAATATCGAGATAATTGTCATTATTTATATCGATCATGGAGGTACCGGTATACCATCCCCTACCCATATCAGATAAACCTGAGCTTTCAGTAATGTCAGTGAATTTGAAATCCCCTGTATTTAAAAATATTTTTGCAGGAACCATGTTCCCTGTCAAACATACATCCGGCAGACCATCATTATTTATGTCACCTATAGATACGCCACCCCCACTGTAAAAGTCCTGATAGGTTAAAATATTATTATCATACGTCTCTTCGAGCGCATTATTAAAATATATTCCAGTTTTAGCCGGTTTTAGAAGCTCGAATCTCTTTTCCTTCTTCAAATCAATTGAATCACAGGAAAAGATAAAAACGGCTACGATGAAAATAACAATCGTATTCAGGTTTCTAACAAAAGTTTTATAAAGGGACATCTATTGAAAAATGATCTAAATGCTTCTTGCAAATTTAATGGAATAAGCAATAGGAAATTGCTTAAAAATCTATGGGAATATGACACATTTGGTTAACCAAAGAATTTAATTGTCCCATTACCACGAATTCTACCCAAACTTTAATTTGAACTTAGGATATATTTTTCAGGGATTAACAGATTAAATTTACATAAGATTAATAGTCCTTGGTTTTTATGGCTTGAATATTATTGGTAACCCATACACTGATGCAACGGGCTTACCATCAATTAATCCCGGATCCCAGTTGGGCATATTATTTATTATTCTTAGTGCTTCCCTATCCATGCTTTCTTTTACACCCTTAAATACTCGAGCATCCCTCACACTACCATCCGAGCCAATTATAAAAGCTACGTAAATATTCCCATCTTCGACATCCTCTGGGTATGTTATTGTACCTTTTATGTAGTTAAACAAAGCCTCTTTCCCTCCTATAAACTCTGGTGGGATCTCGGCTTTAGCGTGTACCGTCTCACCGGACTCATCGACCCAGGAATTCGCTAGACCGGAGGATGCGCTTAACTCTTCCGAATATGCATCTTCAGTCCAGGTGCTGCTTAGTTCTCCTTTATCATCTTCTGCTACCCAGGTACTTGACAAAACATCCATTTCAGAATCATCGATCCAGGATTGCTCAGCTTCGCCGGTTGAAGTAGCTTCTTCCGCTGCTGAAGCACTGACTTCTGATTCTCCTTGATTATCTTTTTTTGCCCCGCAAGAACTTATATAAATGAAGACAATAAAGACGAAAAAATACGTTATTCTCATAGTATTAATTATTTAAGATTCAATGGATTATAAATAATATTTAAATTTAAGCAAAAATTACAGTTCAATCCAATTATCTTATAAATTGAATAGTGGTTCATTAACTTTAATCATAGGTCAAAAATTATATTTTGGCATAATATTGGCAAAGGAATTAAAAGCTATATATAATTAATCATGTTTAACCGATATGTAATTAACTATTATAATTTCAGATAATAGATTTTTGATTAAATATTAACCAGTATGTATTCCCCATTTTAAATATTAGATATTTAAAATGAAAACCTTTGAAACTATGAAACATTTACATTACCTGTTTTTTATTGGAATAATTATTTATTTCAGTAATTGTTCTTCCGGCAAAAAGACTCTTGAAAAGGGTAACTATTATCAATCTTCTATACAGGCTGTTGAGAGATTAAGAAGAAATCCTAATCACAATAAGTCTAAGGAAGTTTTAGCAAATTCTTATCCGCTAGCTGTTAAATATTACACTGACAGGATCTATAATTTTAAACATTCAAATGATCCTTATAAAAGTGGTAAAATGATAGATCAGTATGAGATGCTAAATGCCTTATATGAACAGATTATGCGTAGTCCGGGTGCATTATCAGTCATATCAGATCCAAATAAATATTATGACGAGATAAGACAGCTAACTGAGATGGCTGCTGAAGAAAGATACCAGTCAGCCACACAGGCATTGGCTCTAAATACCCGTGAAAGTGCCAAAGATGCTTATTATGATTTTATCAAGGCGGCTCAGTATATCCCTAATTACAAAGATACGGGCGATAAAATAGAGGAAGCCCTTGATGTGGCTACTCTAAAGATAGTTGTTGATCAGATCTCTGTTCCGACAGTTAACTATAAATTGAGTATTGATTTCTTCCAGGATCAGGTTGATGAATTCCTTTTTCATTATAATAATAATCCATTTGTAAAGTTTTATTCAACAAAAGACACCTGGCTGGAGAATCCAGATCAGATTATGGTCATAATGTTTGATCAATTCAGTGTGGGAAATACCAATAACCTTCAAAAAACACATATAGCAGAAAACGACAGTGTTGAGGTAGGTACAGTAACATTGGAAGACGGCACTGAAAAACCAGTGATCGGTGAGGTCAAAGCTGAATATACGGAATATACACGGGAAATAATTTCAAATGGTTTACTCAGTATGAAAATTCTTGAAGCTCAGACCCAGAGAATTATCATGCATGAGAAGTTTCCCGGAGAGTTTGTATGGGTATCAAAATGGGCAAGTTTTAATGGAGATGAACGAGCTTTAACGGGGGACCAGATTAAGCTGACCAAGTATAAGCCGGTCAATCCACCTCCACCACAGGATCTGTTCATAGAATTTACCAAGCCAATATATAATCAGATAACCTCAACAGTAGCGAATTATTATAATAATTATTAACCATATAGTAATAGGATCTGAATTATCATATATTTACTTAGGGATTGGATTACAAGGGATGGATTACTGATTTTTTACTATGGTTTATGATCCAATTCAAGGGTAATAAGGTAAAACTTACTAGCAATTTATCTATTTGGTTTTACCTTATCTTTTTTATTTTCAATTTCGGATGTTTTCCTGAGGAGGATAGTTTTGCAATCATAATACCTTAGGATGCAACTTTTCAGGAGAAACTTGCAGCGAAGGAAATTTGTCGCTATTAATATACTAGAACGGGTGAATTACTGCAAATTGATCAGAGAAAGTTATGCACAATATATTATTAGACGGTTATATCATTAGCTGATATTAAGCATTATCCTTTAGATGAGGATATATTAAGATTACCGACAGCTGCACCGGAGGTAACACAAACAATTATCATCAATCCACATAAAAAAGTATAAGTTTTCTATTCTTTCATTCAACCGGCTCAGGAATAAATAATTCCCGTTCATGTCGATTTATTTACATTCTCATTTCATGCAAGGATTCTATGGCGTTAACAATTACAAAACCTAATAACATGAAAAAAATATCAAAACTATTCTCAAAAGAAATTGAATCGATAATACATAAAAAAGATCAATATCTGATTAGCAGTAATCTCAATAAGAAGGAGTTTTCGATATTCGATAGGGTTGAACTAAAGAAGACTGGAAAAGAATTGAGATTCCTGGTTCTGAAGATTACCAATATAAGCTTATTGCCATTCAAACATATAAGCAGGGTAGTCAATACGCTGTACCTTTTATATGGTACAGATGATAATGGGAAAGGCAAATTCTCTGAGGCGGACATTGATGAGTTAAACAACAATGAGGCTGTATGGATAGGTAGGAGCTGGTTGCAGACTGAAAATAATTTACAGCCTGCCATGATAAGGTGTGATGACAATGAGGGATTGAAGTTGTTTGTCATGAATGTGTAGGTTGTGGGGTGTAGATAAGAGAGGATCCCGCTCAATTTTGGGTGGGATTTTTTTTATTTTATATATCAGAGAGTTAGGATCTTGATGGTGTTATAAAAAGAATCATCCCGGAGAGGAAAGCCCGGGATGATTAGCCAAACCGTTAGTGCAATAGATAGGTTTAAAAATGAGAGTTTTGAAATTTATGCATTATATTTTTTATATCCAAATTTTTTAAAACTATTTGTTTTTTATTTAGTCCACTATTTTTAAAAAAAAGAACATATAAAATGGCAAATTTATACTAATACTATTTTTCAAAATTGAATAAAACCTCTTCAGATGGATTGATTAGGCATATTTCAGAAAATTTTATGAATTCAATTATTTGTTAAAATGAATTACATATTTTATGATTCATTTTAAACGATTTTTTTGATCAACTTAAACTGATTGAGAAATTATAAAGTAGGTTTTTGTCTTAAGAGAGCATAATCATAATATATGTTGATTATGCCATCTATTTCTATGATATAATGAAAGGATAAAAACACTATTGTGATAAGGTTCCACAACATAAAATAAAAACCTTCAAATAATTTTCCATACCAACAGATATTCCTGTATAATTCCATCGACAAACTAATTTTTAAACTAATATGAATGGCTGACCGGGTGTCTAAAAGGTTTTATTTAGTCGTTTTTATAATATTTACTGTATAAAAGATCTTGGAATACATGGTTTCAGAGGATTTCCTATGTTGGACTATCCTTACCTGATCATCTGGCAGGAATTCTAATTCAAATTTCGCATCTATATAAGGATAATCAAGATCTTCAACTCTTTCAATGCAGTTTAGTTGAATCAAATCATTGACCTTGGAATTCTGATGCCACATATACTTATATGATTCTTTACCAATCAAAAGTGTTGTTCCGTCAAACGAAACATTTACTTTTTTATTCTTTTCCTCTACCTTGTCAGGATCATCCTTACCTCTTGTAAAATCCTGGTTAATAATTGAAGAAGTTTTCCCTCTGAATTTAAAATCCTGGGCGTGGGCCAGAGTACTGAACATAATTAAGATTAATAGAATCAGGTAGTTTTTCATAGTTCTGTTTTTTATAATCCCGTAATAAAAATATTTTTAGATTAAATAGCAAGTTCACATTTCTTATTAATTAAAAAAGTTGCATCTTTCAGTCTGGATTGTAGGAAAATTTCGTTTTCTGAATCAATTCTAATGCGTAAAAATTTTATTTATATGTGGAAAGAAAAATTAAAATACTTCTTATTATTAATATTTACTGGAGGATTACTGATTTTCCAATCGTGTACGGATGATGATCCCGAACCTCCTAGTGAATCCAGCACTCTTGTCACCTATGATGAGGTAATCAGCAGGACAAAAGAGGAAATTGAGATCCTAATTAGCTTTGCCGGAGCTGAGGAACTCAATCAATATATGGAACATGATATTATTGTATACAATGTAACCTATAAGACAGAATATCTTGGGTCAGAGATCATTGCTTCCGGATTAATCGCTTTTCCTGAATTTTCAGGAGAAAGTCCAATGTTAAGTTTTCAGCATGGTACGATTACCAGACATTCTGATGCTCCTACCTCTGATTTAAATTTTTATGGCTTATTAAGCAGTTTTGCCAGTGCGGGTTATATTTTCTGTATACCCGATCTTCTTGGATTTGGTAGTTCGACTGAGATTCTCCATCCATATTATCATTATGAATCAACCGCAGATCCAGTGGTGGATATACTTAAAGCTGCGAAGGAGCTAAGTGAGATTTTAGATTATAAATTTGATGGTAATGTTTTTTTAGGTGGCTATTCAGAAGGGGGTTACGCAACAATGGCTGGTCATAAGATGATGGAAGAATCATCCCCAGAGGGTTTTAATCTGATCGCTTCTGCCCCGGCATCTGGCGGATATGATATCAAAGGCATGCAGGAATATTTTTTCAGTAAAGAAAATTATCATCAACCATACTATCTTGGATATGTGGCTTTATCCTACAAACAAATTTATGATGCCAATGATATTTTAACTGATATCTTCCAGGAGCCATATGCAACAGAAATGCCAGATTTGTTTGACGGCTCACTCACTGGAAGTCAGATCAATGATAACCTCACCACAGTCATGGCAGACCTGTTGCAGGCTGATATTCTTGCGAATATTGATTCGGATCCAAAATATCAATATCTTAATGATGCATTTGCATTAAACAGTCTGCATGAATTTGTGCCGACGAGAAAGATGATCATGTATCATGGTACAGCTGACATAACTGTGCCTTTTCAGAATTCAGTGGATACTTATAATTCAATGATTGATTTAGGGGCATCACCAGACATTTTAAGCTTTATCTCACTACAGGATGCAACCCATGAATCAGGAGTTATTCCTTATATTATTGACATAATTGAGACATTTGATGCCTTAAAATAAATTTTCAAGTATCTAGTAAACAACAGAGGTGAATAATTGTATTTAATAAAGCGTCGGTATCGTTATTGCTCAATAAGTATATACTCAGATATTAGCATTTTATCCGATAACCTGGTTTAATTCTTTTTCATTCTTGTTTATGCCATTTAAGGACACTTTAAATACAGTAGGTTTACTCAATCTTTTCAAGCTAATAGATCCCCTTAGTCTCTCGACGGCCAGCATTGCCTGATATAATCCAATCCCAGCGCCGTGGTCCTTTTCGTTGGCTACAAAAAACAAGTCAAATATCCTGTCAGCATATTTTTTTTGTATTCCAATTCCATTATCAGTAATAGTCATACTCAGATCAGGATCCGCTGTTACTTTCAGCTCTATAAAAGGATTGGATTCCTTATCACTCGCGTATTTATAGGAATTGTTCAATAAACTATGAAGTATATATTCCATTAATACTTTATCGCTGTGGATAAAGTCCGGTGGATTACCTTTTATTTTAAATTGTATTTTTCGAGAATACTGACTCTCACAATCCTTTATGATTTTATGTATTAACTCAAATAAGTTGATCTTTTCAATTGTAACGGGTTGCGTACTTATATGACTGATGATCGTAAGACGATTAATGATCTCATTCAGATGTTCTGCGGTGGAGTCGATTTTTCTAAGAAAGAAATCAATATTTTCATTTGGATATTCCAATCTTGTCAAATTCGTTAATCCCATTAATGTTGCGATCGGTCCACGAATATCGTGAGAAGTTTTGTAAAGAAAATTATTCAGATCCTCACGTGACTTGATAAGCTTTTCATTTGTATTTATTAATTCATTTGTTCTTTCCTTCACTAGACCATCCAACTTTTCATTCATTCTTCTTCTATATTGATTATTCCTATACAGAAGAATAACCACTACTGTAGCGAAGACAAGGCTTAATCCAAGTAAGAAAGCAAATTGACGGCTTTTTTTAATTCTCTGTTGCTGACCTGCTATAATCTCATCAGAAATACTTTCCTGATAGTTAACAAAAGCATCTTTGAATTTTTCAGCAAGTTGTTCATTAAAAATACTATCCTTATAAGCTACAAACTGTTTCATATTGTTAAATGCATGTAAATAGTCCGAGTTTTTTTCATAAATATTTGAAAACAATTCATAATTATTTTTAAGCCTTTCCCATGAATTTATTTTCTGAGCTTTTTCATGACTACTGTTCAGAAGGATTAATGCTTTCGATATATCATTATTTCTAAAGCGGATATAAGCAAGATAGTATTCGATACTGGATAGTTTTTTGATTTCGCCATCTGATTCAGCAAGATCATGTGCAAGATTAAAAAATCTTTCTGCTTCTGCATTTCTGTTTTGGTCAAAATGGGTTTTGCCCAGGCCAAAATAAGCATCGATAATTACATCCTTATCAGAATCACTCGTATTATTGAGAACTGAATTAAATGCATTAATTGCTTCCTGACGATTTCCAATAGCATTGTAACATAAGGCCAGGTTAATGTACGTAGTGTTAATATCCTCATACAGATCATTGGCTTTTCTGATCTCAAGAGCATCCAGATAATATGCTATGGCCTCCTCAAAATTCCCCAATTTATAATTTATCAATCCAATATTATTTAATGCGATAGCCTGCTCATTAATATTTTCTATTCTTCTTGCAGATTGCAGGGATTTCAGATAGTTATCAACAGCCTTATCAAATTGAGATGTTGAGGTATATATATTTCCAAGGTTATTATACAAAAAAACAAGCCGATCTTCTATGCCGAATTCACTGGCGATATTTATAGCTTCTGTGTAATATTCAACAGCTTTTTGAACATTTTGCTTCTGTTTGTTAAGATATCCGAGAGCATTCAGTGACCGGATAAGATAATTATGATCATATGAAGGTTTAGCATAATCGTATGACAACAAAGCATATTCCTCCGCAAGAGAAGGATTTTTTACCCTATATTTGACGAATAGATTATAATAGAGGCTATCCAGGTTCTCCGGACTTATAGATTCAATGGAATCAATCAATACCTGGTCACGTTGTTGACCATGGGTAACAATCGAAAAACATAGAAATAACAAACCTATGTATGTTTTTACCATAACCTAAGTGCAAATTCAGACAAAAAAATGCTTAATTAATAATTAAAATTAAAAATATCGGCCAAACTTCGCTTACTTTTTTAATTAATACTGAATATATCTTCAAAGTAAGTTAAAAACGGTTGATTTTTAATTATATTTAAGAATACCAGTTTTAAAATTTAATCTTTGAGCTATGAAAAAGTTATTAGTAGTGATTTTGTTTTTAGTTTTTGCAGGATTGATCAATGCATGTTCTGATGAAGAAGTGAATCCAACCGAAGAAGGTGGAAGCACACAGGAAAGTACAGAACAATGGAAAGATAGTTGATCCTTAACTAAATCAATCAGCCTAATCACAACCAACCTAATTAGCTCAACCTTTACATTACACAGCAATTTTTTTTAGAGTAATTTCTTTAATGATAATTAAATTCTATAAATAATGTGGTGATCTTTTGATTAAAGCAATCTGCTAATTAAAACGATCTTGCAATTTTTTATAGTTTCTCTCGAAAAAGCTTCGAATTGATCGATGTTTATCGGAAGAGTTATATCTGTACATGTCATAGATACATGCTGAAGAATAATCTATAAAGTGCTTCTTATGCTTTCTTGCCAAGACCAATTTAGGCTAAACTCAATCCACAAATTCTTTATGTAATAATTGAATCAATCTAATTGAAAGTTCCAAATAAATATAATAATACCAGAGTGGCCATTAATAATATACTTACAATCTGGAATATAATATTATATTGGTTATACCATTTTTCGTAGTCTTTGTGATCGTCAAGAAACTCTATTACTTCCTCATCAAATAGGTTCCTGCAAATAAGGATTCTTCTTTTCACCCGTACAATTTCAGCAGTGGATATCATTAGAATATTTACACCAAACTCCATAGTTAATACTAACACCAGTACCAATATAAATCTATAAAAATTCATCTTATCAGGATTGATGCCGGCTACGATACTGGCTGCATCCAGTCCTAGTATCAGTCCAAACACAAGAATGGAAAATATGGTGATTCTCCAATTTTGGCTTGTCAATTCCTGTGCTCTTAATGTCAAATCAGTATAACATAGATTTATATTTTTCTTATTCATAGTTCTTGGTTGTTATGACCGTCAAAAATTTATCCTATATTAACAAATCTATTTTTAAAAATGTCATTTTTTGGTCATAATTCTTTAACAATGGCTATGCTAGTTTGATTTGAACTACAAATTGGGTCATAAAGAATGTAAGAGGCAATCTCTGAGACAATACTTAAGTTTGAATCGTACAATTTACTGAAATTTGATACCTGTATTTTAAATGAGGTTATGGGATATGGTAGGTTTATCAAAATAGAGAATGGCTTAGAATTTGGTTCAATTCTCCGAGTTAAGCAACTTATTGAAATTATTTCATTTCCTTAATTCTATAATTCACGAATCTTAATGTTTCGGAACCAGATAG